>NZ_RZPF01000524.1:0-4797 GCF_004022735.1 Mesorhizobium sp. M7A.F.Ca.AU.001.01.1.1 | reverse complement strand
GCGCAGCGCAATTGGCGTCGACGATCTCGACGTCACCACCGACGACCAGGGCGGCACGGCGGTTTCGGCCGGCAAATACCTCAACGACCGCACCTATGTCACCATCCAGAAGGGCGACAAGCCTGGCTCGGGCAAGGCGACGATCGACCTCAATGTCGGGCGCGGCGTCAAGCTGCGCGGCGAGGCCAACGATGCCGGCGAAGCCAAGGGCGGCATCTTCTACGAGAAGGAATACTGACAGTCCGGCGGGGCTTTTGGCCTCATGGTGGATCGATTCTGGTGCTGTGCGGGCCAGAGTAAATGTCTCAGTTTAATCGACTATCGCGATTCCAGAAGAATCCGTCGGACAGTAGCAAATTTGCGCCAAGACTGTCGTTATCACGCGAACCGCTCCCCTTTCAAAGTTGCACATTCCCTAACATGTTCTCAATCCACGCCGTCTTTGACATCATGGCCTGGATGCGGAATGTTAAAAGGCGGAAAGCCAACAATGGGAGTTAAGTCATGACAATTTATAAGAGTAATGGCGATCGCGTTCCGGATCACATCCTGGCCATGGCCGAAGAAGCCAAGGCAGGCAAGGTGGACCGCCGCGAATTCCTGGCCATGGCCAGCGTCTTCGGCGCATCGACGGCAATGGCTTACGGCTTGCTCGGCCTCGCCGATCCGACGCCGGCGAAGGCCGAAGAGGTAAAGGGCAAGAAGGGCGGCACGCTGAAGATCGCCCAGTGGATCAAAGATCCCAAGGACCCGCGCAAGGCCGACTGGTCGGAAATCGCCAATGCCGAGCGCCAGGCGCTCGAGCCGCTGGTCAAGTACACCTCCGAATACACGTTTCGCCCCTATCTGCTGGAAAGCTGGGACGTCAACGACGACGCCACGCAGTATACGCTGCATGTGCGCAAGGGCGTCACCTGGTCGAATGGCGATGCCTTCACCGCCGATGACGTCATCTTCAACCTGAAGCGCTGGGCTGACAAGAAAGCCGAAGGCAATTCCATGCCCGGCCGTCTCGGCTCGCTGGTCAAGGACGACAAGCTCGACGAGAGCGCCGTGACCAAGCCGGACGACCACACGGTCGTGCTTAAGCTCAGCAAGCCGGACATCGCGCTGATTCCGAACATGTGCGACTATCCCGGGCTGATCGTCCACAAGACCTTCGATGAGAAGGGCGGCGACTTCAAGGCCTGCCCGATCGGCACCGGTCCGTTCGAACTCGTCTCCTACGATGTCGGTCAGAAGGTGGTCTACAAGCGCCGCACCGATGACAAGTGGTGGGACGGCGAAGTGTTCCTCGATGGCCTGGAATTCATCGACTACGGCACCGATCCGGCAGCCATGGTCAGCGCTTTCGAGGCCGGCGAAGTGCACACCAACTTCGAGACTTCGGCCGACTATGTGTCGATCCTCGACGGCATGGACCTGGTGAAGTCGGAAATCGTCACCGCGTCGACCATCGTCTGCCGCACCAACGTCAACAACAAGCCCTATGGCGACCAGAAGGTGCGCAACGCGCTGCAGCTTGCGGTCGACAACAATGTCGTCTTGCAGCTCGGCTACGGCAATGCCGGCTCGGTCGCCGAAAACCACCATGTCTGCTCGATCCATCCGGAATATTACGAGCTGCCCAAGGTTGCCCGTGATCCGGCCAAGGCGAAGGCGCTGATGGCGGAAGCCGGCCAAGCCGACTTCGAACACGAGCTGATCACCGTCGACGAAGACTGGCATAAGAACACCGGCGATGCGATCGCCGCCCAGCTGCGCGACGCCGGCATCAAGGTGAAGCGCACCGTTCTGCCGGGTTCCACGTTCTGGAACGACTGGACGAAGTATCCGCTGTCGATGACCAACTGGAACATGCGTCCGCTCGGCGTCCAGGTTCTGGCCATCGCCTATCGCACCGGCGAGGCCTGGAACGAGGCCGGCTGGTCGAATCCGGACTGGGATGCCAAGCTCAATGCGGCGCTCGCCGTTGCCGACGCCGCCAAGCGCAAGGACATGATGAAGGACATCGAGCAGATACTGCAGGATTCCGGCATCATGATCCAGCCGTACTGGCGCAAGCTCTACAGCCACTCGGTGAAGGCGGTGCAGAACTACAAGATGCACCCGACCTTCGAGCGCGACTACGGCAAGGTCTGGCTCGACCAGGCTTGATATCGCATCGACATGGAGGGAAGGGGCTCGCTCCCTTCCCTCGCTCTTTGCATTGTCCGTCCCTGCTGGTCCGCACATTCTCAAAAAAGTTGCGGACTCGCGGGCAAGGCCATGCAACAAAAACAGGGTTGATCGCATCCGAAGGCCTGTTTGACAGCCAGCCCCGCCGGTCACGGCAGGGTTGGCTTTCATAGCCGGCTCAAACCCCAACCCATCGGCAGGGGGCCGCCATGCTTTCCTTCGTTATCAGGCGTCTTGGCACCATGGCATTGACGATGCTGTGCCTGACCATGGTCGTCTTCTTCCTGATCAACCTCGAACCCAATCTGAAGAAGCTGGCGATCAGCCAGACCGAAATGCATACGTCGGCCGAGCAGCTCGAGAGCTGGCTGGTCAACCATGGCTACCGGCAGAACTTCTTCGTCCGCTACGGCCAGTGGCTTGGTGTCTTGCCCAAGCAGCCGGTAACCGACCCGGCGACCGGCAAGCCGGCGCAGCGTTTCTCCTTCTGCAACGATCCGCTCGTGCCGACCTTTGCCGGCGTTTTCCAGGGCGATTTCGGCTGCTCGACCAAGTTCAAGGCGACCGTCGCCTCAAAACTGTTTCCGGCACTCGGCGCTACGGGCATCCTGATGTTCTGGGTGCTGGCGGTGATGGTGCCGATCTCGCTGCTGATCGGCATTCTGGCCGGCATGCGTGAGGGGTCGCGAACCGACCGGGTGCTGTCCGTGGCGTCGATCGCCTCGACGGCGACGCCTGAATATGTGTCGGGCGTCATCTTCACCGTCATCTTCGCCTCATGGCTAGGCTGGCTGAACGGCTCGGCGGCTTCGGCCAGCCAGGGCATCACCTTCTACAATTTCACACTGCCGGTGATGACGCTGGCGATCTACGGCATCGGCTATATCGCCCGCATGACGCGAGCTTCGATGGTCGAAGTGATGACGCAGCAATATATCCGTACTGCGCGGTTGAAGGGTCTCTCCTTCGGCAGCGTGGTGGTCAAACATGCCTTGCGCAACGCGCTGATCGCACCGTTCACCGTCATCATGCTGCAATTCCCTTGGCTGCTCACCGGCGTCGTCATCGTCGAGGTGATGTTCCGCTACCAGGGCTTCGGCTACACGCTGGTCGAGGCGGCCGGCAACAACGATATCGACCTTTTGCTCGGCTGCTCGCTGGTCTCGGTGTTCATCGTCTTGATCACGCAGCTCATTTCCGATGTCGGCTACGCATTTCTCAATCCGCGTATCAGAGTTCAGTAGGGAGCGAAGCCGATGCCGGTTCAATACATCAGTGGCTTCACCGTCGTTTTCGAAGTGCTGTCGCGCTTCTGGCCGGTCTGGATCGCGCTCGTCATCGTCATGGGCGCGAGCTTCGCCTACAAGAAGAAGCTGGCGCTCTACGGCCAGCTGTTCGACAGCGGTGTCGGCATTGTCGGCGTCGGCATCTGCCTGTTCTGGCTGTTCACGGCGATCTTCGCCGCGACCATATCGCCCTTCGATCCGCTGGCCCAGATTCCGATCATGAAGGACGTGCTGCCGGGCGCCGTCGAACCGCAGTCGGGGCTGACCTATCTGTTCGGCGGCGACAAGCTGGCGCGCGACGTGTTTTCGCGCATGGTCTATGGCAGCCAGATCGTGCTGATCATCGCGCCTGCCGCGACCGGCTTCGCGCTGATGGTCGGCATCACGCTCGGCCTGCCCGCCGGCTATTACGGCGGCAAGATCGACACCGTGCTGTCGTTCCTGGCCAACCTTGTGCTCGCCTTCCCGGTGATCCTGCTGTTCTACCTCTTGGTGACGCCGGGTATCATGGACACGCCGATCCCGTACGGCATGGCCGGCGTGTTCTTCCTGTTCCCGATCATCTTCTTCAGCGTGCTGTTCTGGACCCGCTACAAGAACCGGCCCGACCGGCTCTACATCCTGCTCGGCATCACCCTGATCCTCGGTGGCTGGATCTATCTCGGCCTTGTGTTCGATAAGGACCCGCTGCACATCGTCCATATCGATCCAAACCAGCTCAACATCTTCGTGGCGGTGGTGTTCGCCTCCAGCCCCGGCGTGTTCCGCATCGTGCGTGGCCTGGTGATGGACATCAAGACGCGCGACTATGTGGCGGCGGCGCAGACGCGCGGTGAATCGCCCTGGTACATCATGCTGTGGGAGATCCTGCCCAATGCGCGCGGGCCATTGATCGTCGATGCCTGCCTGCGCATCGGCTACACCACCATCCTGCTCGGCACGCTCGGTTATTTCGGCCTTGGCCTGGCGCCGGAAAGTCCGGACTGGGGCACCGCGATCAAGGACGCCAGCCGCCTGCTGCGCTCCTTCATCCATCCGGCGCTGCCGCCGACCATCGCACTGATGTCGTTCGTGCTGGGCTTGAACCTGCTCGCCGACTCGCTGCGCGAACAATCGATGAAAGACTGATGTCGCGGGTTTCGACCCGATGGGCCTGAGAGAAACAGGCCTGGAAGAACCAGGATTGGAGCGACCCATGAACGAGGCAGTTCGAAATCCCGCCAAGCCGACCCCCGGGCCAACCAAAGGGCCGATCATCGAGATCGAGAACCTGTCGATCTCCTTCTTCACCCGCAAGGGCGAGATACCGGCGGTCATGGAGTTTTTCTGCACC
>NZ_RZPF01000523.1:0-4808 GCF_004022735.1 Mesorhizobium sp. M7A.F.Ca.AU.001.01.1.1 | reverse complement strand
AGCGTACCCAGTGCGGCGATCGTCAGATTTGGTGGCCTGGGTGCCATAACGCTGATCGCCGCCGCCGCACTGGGTACGCTCGCCCTGAGCTTTGCTTCCAACCGGTCGCTGATCGCCTCCACAACGCTGGCCATGGGCCAGTATCGCGAGACGGCGGCCCCGTTGCTCAAGGCCAGCACGGTCACCGATGTCGACCTTGAAAACGTCATCGGCCCGCTTGACCAGTTGCGCGATCTGCCGGCCGGGTATGAAACCGGTGACTTGCCGACACCGTTAGAGGAGACGTTCGGCCTCAGCCAGAGGGAGAGACTTCTTTCGGCATCCAAAACAGCCTATCGGCAGGCGCTGGAGCGACTGCTCCGATCGCGCCTGTTGATCCAGGCCGAGCGGACGATCCAGGCCAAGATGGCCGATCCCGTCGCCCTCTACGAACCGTTGAAAATCTATCTGATGCTTGGCGGCAAGGCACCGAAGGTCGATGACGCTTTGATCGTTTCGTGGATGAAGCGGGACTGGGAGCAGAACCGATATCCGGGCGAAAACAATCGCGAAGGACGCGAGCAGCTCCAAAAGCACCTGCGCGCCATGCTGGCATTGGACGACGCCTATGATCCGGTCTTCGAACTCAACCAGCCGCTTGTCGAAGCCGCTCAACGTTCACTCGGGCGTATGAGCCTTGCCGATCGCGCTTCGGCCTTGATCAAGTCGGCTATATACGCAGCGGTGCTGGACGATTTTTCACTGTCTCAGAAAGGCGGGCCGGAAGCGCAGCTGCTGTTCGAGCGCATCGATGGCGGCGATCTGTCAGGGCTTCGTATTCCCGGCATCTATACTCATTCCGGCTTCAACACCTTCTATCTCCGGCAACTGTCGCGCATTGCGCAGATGCTTGTCGACGAGCAGTGGGTTCTCGGGGGCGGCGGCGAACAAGGCGATATCAACCAGCAATTGCTCAAGCTCGGCCCCGAACTTCTTGATCGCTACGGCAAGGAGTTCGCGGCCGCGTGGAACGGCGTTCTCGGCCAGTTGAAATTCAAGGCGATGCTGACGGACAAGCCGCACTACATCGCACTTTCGGCCGCTGCCTCCCCAAGCTCACCGATGAATCAGCTCTTTGCGGCAATCGCCGATGAAACAGCTCTGACGCGGGACTCAGGTGACGGCCCCGATCCCGGCACCGAGATCGAAGGCACGGCCCAGAACCCGCCGCGCAACCCCGCGGATCTGGCCAAGGGCCTGGCCCGCATCGGCATAACAATCGCCAGCGGCAAATCGCAAAGCCGCGCCGGCACCGGGGCCGCCGACGCACGGAACTTCAGTCCAGGAGCAAACATCGAAGCGCAATTCAGACCATTCCAGGCCCTGGTGAACGGCCCTGCCGGACATCGCCCGATCGATGCTCTGACCCAAAACTTCAGCGATATCTATCAGAGCCTGCAACTGGCGGCCGAAGTTCCTTCGCAGACGGAACGCGTCAATTCGAACCTGCAGCTGCAGATAGCCACGCTTCGCGCCAATGTCTCGCGCCTGCCCAAGCAACTCGGCCGGATGGTCAACGCGACGGCGGATGAGTTCGAAGGCAACGTTGCCGAAACCTCGGTGACCAACTTGAATCAGATACTTGACCAGACGGTCACAGCCCCTTGTGAAGCCGCAATCAGCGGCCGTTATCCCTTCGCCCGCGACGCCACCGAGGATGTTGCGATGGCAGATTTCGCCAAATTGTTCGCCCCTGGCGGCTTGCTGGACCGGTTCTTCGCACAAAATCTAGCATCGCTGATCGACATGACCAGCCAGGACTGGACTTGGAAACAGGATGCGCGATTTGGACGCGACCTGTCGAAATCGACCCTGAAAGACTTCCAGCTTGCGGCGGAAATCCGCAGCGCCTTCTTCCCATCGGGCGGTTCGTTGCCTTCGGTCAGCATCACTTTCACACCGTTCTCACTGAATGGCGATGTCGATACGGCGATACTCGATGCCGAAGGCCAGATCGTCTGGAGCAATCAGACGGGCAACGCGCCGAGCGCGGTCACCTGGCCGGGCGAGGCAGCTTCCGCGTCCGCCAGCCTAAGCTTGACGCCGGAGATGCCAGGCCGCGAATCCGCCATCAAGTTCGAAGGGCCCTGGGCGCTGAAACGACTTCTGGACAAGGCTGCCGTCACCGGCGACGACAGCAACATGCAAGCGCGCTTCGTGATCGGCGGACGCGACGTTACTTATGCTCTCCAGACAGGCTCAGGCTCCAACCCCTTCTTCCTCCCGGCCCTGTCCGGATTCAGCTGTCCCAAGGCGTTTTGAACAGGGTTCATCTGCTGAACATGGCGTCGGTCCGCTGACCACGGCGTTCAAAGCCTGGTTTTCCTTAGTTTTCGATACTTTAATGTTCGAGCCTGTGGCAAAGTGGCGCCAGCGAGCGTCCAAAGGTGCGCCGCAGAAGGACGCTTGAAAAGCGCTTGGTGGCAAATTGAATACTGTCGCCCTTTCCGTTGAGAGCTTCGGCGTGAGCCACAAAGGCTGTGTCCGTGAGCTCAATGAAGACAGCTATCTGGTCGAGCCACAAACTGGCGTCTGGGTGGTAGCCGACGGAATGGGTGGACATGACGCCGGAGAGGTCGCTTCCGCCAGTATCGTCGATCATCTGTCAACAATCGGCATTGCGAGCTCAGCTCCCGATCTTCGCGCCCGCTTCGAGGACAGGCTGGGCCGGGCCAATGCCGAGATCCGAGGCATATCTGAATCCCGCGGCATAACCATCGGTTCCACCGTTGCCGCCCTGCTGGCGATGGACGGGCGGTTTGCCTGCCTGTGGGCCGGTGACAGCCGCGTCTATCTTGTCCGCAACGCCTCGATCTCGCAGATCTCGAGAGACCACACCGAAGTTCAGGAGCTCATCGACCGCGGTATCATCAGCGCAGCCGAAGCACGCACGTGGCCGCGCCGCAATGTCATCACGCAAGCGATCGGCGTCAGCGACGAGATTGTCATCGATTTCCAGCAGGGAGAAATCATGCCGGGGGATATTTTTGTGTTGAGCACGGATGGTCTGACGGCGCATGTCACCGACGCCGAGATCGAGGCGGCGACGGTGTCGGCGACACCTCAGGCAGCCTGCGAGAACCTGCTCGACATGGTGCTGGCGCGCGGCGCAACGGATAACGTCACGATCGTCCTCGTAAAGATAGGACACGAGCGCGATGGCCAATTGCCTCCTCCATATCTGCATAGAGCGAAGGCCTGAGGTTGATGGGCTCCGACGACAAGACGCGCATATCGGGGGGCATGGCCAACACCGTCGTAGGCACGCAACTCAGCGGCATCTACGAGCTCGACGAACGCATCGCATTCGGTGGCATGGGCGAGGTTTACCGTGGTCATAATATCCAGACCGGTGACCATGTCGCGATCAAGATCGTCTTGCCCGAGTTCGCCCGTGACCAGACGATCTTGTCGCTGTTTCGCAAGGAGGCATTGATCCTCAATCACCTGTCGCATGACGCGGTCGTGCGCTACCACGTCTTCACGATCGATCCCGGGATCGGCCGTCCCTACCTTGCCATGGAATTCGTCGACGGTGAGTCGCTGTTCGACATCATGCGGCGTGGCGCGATGCCGGCGGCTGATGTGCGCAAGCTCTGCCACCGCCTCGCCTCCGGCCTGAGCGCCGTGCACCAGGCGGGAGCAATACACCGCGACCTCTCGCCCGATAACATCATCTTGCCGGGAGGCCGGGTCGACCGCGCGAAGATCATAGATTTCGGTATCGCCCGGTCGGCGAGTGTCGGCGGTGAGACCCTGATCGGCGGAAAGTTTGCGGGAAAATACAACTATGTTTCACCCGAACAGCTCGGGCTTTACAGCGGCGATGTCAGTGAGCAATCCGATATCTACAGCCTGGGGCTGGTGCTGGTTGCCGCCTTGCGCGGCAAGCCAATCGATATGAGCGGATCGCAATTCGAGGTCATCGAAAAGCGCCGGACCGTGCCTGATCTCACCGACATCGACGATGATTTTCGTGACATCGTTGAACCCATGCTGCAACCGGATCCGCAGGACCGACCGGTTAGCATGGCGGAAATCGCCAGGATGACGCGTGACGAAAACGAGGAGACAACCCCGCCGGCTTCCATCACACCCCGCGATCGGTCGGCTTTGCCGCGAACCTTTGCATCCGGCAGCAAAACCCAGGCACGATCACACAATGTTGAGAGGCACGACGACGCAGCCGCAGCGGGCCCAGGCGGACAGCCCTTCGTAGAGCACGTGCGGCCCGCGCATTTGTTCGAACGGCCGCCTCCGGCGCCGATGCCGCGCGAGGCCACGGCGCGTTTGCCTGGAAGGTCCACAAAGACCCGAACCCTGGCGATCGCTGGCTTGGCGATGCTGGCTGTGGCCTCCGGCGCGGGCCTTTACCTGGGCGGCTTCATGACGCCTGCCACACCGACTGCCGGCAAGACATCGCTTTTGCCACCGGAGCCGTCCAAGCTCCCGCCCGGCCTGTCAAAGCCGCCCCTGGCGGACTCTGCCGCCCCTGAGCCGGCAAAGGCAGTTTCGCCCGTGCAGGCCAGCGGACAGGCGGCTGAAAATCCGGCAGATACGTTGGGGGTTCAAAAGCCGGAGCCTACCAAGCCCGCCGAAGTCCCCTCGCAGAACGACGTCGTCGCGAAGTCACCCGCAACGGACGCCAGGCCGCCACCCGAAAAGGCATCGCCGCCAATCCAGCCGGATACGATGACCAGCGACAGTCAAACGTTGGCCGCTTCCAGTGAGACAACCGCCCCGACGCCGCCGGTAGAGAAAGCCTCGAC
>NZ_RZPF01000522.1:0-4808 GCF_004022735.1 Mesorhizobium sp. M7A.F.Ca.AU.001.01.1.1 | reverse complement strand
TGGGTCAACGAGTATGAGGGCCGCCGCTACGGCATGTTCGTGGACATTATCAGGCCATCGCCGGTTCCCCGCCTCATCGCGGGTATGCTGGCCATCGTCTCGGTGAGCGTCGAGCGCATCAATTCCATGTTCTACAAGAACTGGAAAATGATCGGTTCGACCAAGCCGAAGAATGCCGGGACGACCTGAGCTTTGGAAAATCGGCGCTGCCGGCCCTGCCGGCAGCGTTTGGGTGCTCTGCATGTGAGACTTGGCCAATCCTTGTCGGCCGCTCATGCGCCGGAACGGATCCTGGCTGCATAAACGGTAGTCCGGGCTGGCTTTGATAGTTCTGCCTCTTCTCCTTCTGGCGGCCGCAAGTGACGAAGAACAAATCTCTCGGATTTTGGGCAACGACATATGTGTGCACCGCTCTTGTGGGAATTGCTCTTGCTCTCATCTATGTAGAGCTTGAACAGCCTGTCTATTACTGGGACTTCGCTGCCTATTTCGACACGTTTAGCCGGCAGGGCACGCTCTTGGTTCAGAGCCCTCTCGAGTGGCTCAGCCATTTGAGGACCTCGATCGCCACCGACGACTACAGTGCGGCGATCCTGGTGCCGCTGATGCCGTTTTACATCATTTTTGGCGATTCGAGGTTTTCCTACATCGCCGGAATAGTCGCTGTTTACCTGGTTCCGACCGCTCTTCTCATCGGCAGAACAAGCTATCTGGAGGCGGCGACCGGGACGCCTTCATGCCGAAGCTGGCTCACCGTATGGATTGCGGCCTTTCTCTACACGCCCTTCTGGGCGGCGACGCTTCGTGGGTTGCCGGACATTGCCGGCTGTCTCGCGCTTTGCGCGGCAACCTATTTTCTCTGGAAATCGAGGTTCCTGACCCGTGAACCGGTGATCAGCGGCATGCGTGTCGGCGTATGCCTGTGGTTGGCATTCGTGCTGCGCCGCTGGTATGCTTATCCCGTCATCGGGGTCGGAACTTCCGCGGCCTTCTTCTGTTTTCTGCAGGTCGCGAAAGACCGCGACGTCCCGGCACTCCGCAATGCCGCCGTCGGGGGCCTGTGTGTGATCCTCGTGGTTGTCGGAGCCGCGCTGACCTTCCAGCAACCCCTGGTCCTCAAGATACTGGGAACCAGCTATGGCGACCTTTACAGCGGATACAAGACAAGCTTCGTTTCACAGGTTGACCAGGCAGGATCGCGGCTCAGCTATGTGAACTGGCTGTTGATCGTATTTGGCGCTTACATCTCCATCATACGCCAAAACAGATTTTCCCTGTTCTGTGCCGTTGCTTCGGTACTTACCTTCTTCCTCTTCACCCGCATGCAGGACCCGGATCGCCACCATTCGGTGCCAATGTTTCTTTGGCTTTTTCCTGCCTACGCCCAGGCAATCGTTGCGATCGTTTCGATGCCGGCGCTGAGATCGCGATGGTCGAACGCCGCGATAGCCGTTGCCGCCGTGCTGGCGTTTTTCGGTACTTTTTTCCCAATTGGCCGCCAGGTGCTGTCACCGATCAGCTACGTCTTTGCCAGGGAAGCCACGCTCCCGCTGCAACTCGACAATCTTCCAGAATACAGGCGTCTTATCGATGACCTTCTTGGAAAGATGGGACCTGGGGACCGGTTGTCGGTATTTGCGTCCAGCGGGATCATGAGCGACTCATTGCTCTATGAAATGGACAAGGACCTTTACCCTCGCATCGAGTGGGCTTGTCAGGTCGATAGTCGCGATCGATTCAGACCGGCGGCGTTGAAGTCCAAATACGTTGTCGTGACCGATCCGCCCGTTACCCATCTGCAGCCGGGTGCGCAGCTCTGTGTCTCGATACCGGACCAATACATTGTCGAGGGCAAAGGCATCGGCGCAGCATACAGGCGCATCGCGGCGTACCAGCTGTCCGGCGACGTCAAGGGCTACCTCTACGAACAGGCGCGCCCTATCGGCAAAACGGAGATCGATGACCTCTATAACGAGTTCAGGAAAAAATATCCGGGATGGGCAACGCCTGAGTGGTGACGAGCTCGGCTGGTCCGTGCGGTTGCGCCCACAACGAGGGATTGACCGGGCAGCCCTGCGGGGGCAGTAAACGGTCATGTTCAATCTGTTTCTCGTCTTCCTCGGTGGCGGCATCGGTGCCGGGATTCGTCACCTTACCAACATCGGCGCGCTGCGTTTTGTCGGCCCCAACTATCCCTGGGGCACGATGGCCATCAACGTCATCGGCTCCTTCGCCATGGGGCTGTTCATCGCCTCCATGATGCGCCGTGGCGGATCGAACGAGGTCAGGCTGTTCGTTGCCACCGGCATTCTTGGCGGCTTCACCACCTTCTCAGCCTTTTCGCTCGATTTCGCGACGCTGTGGGAGCGGGGAGCCACGCTGCCTGCGCTGGGTTATGCCCTTGCCAGCGTCATTGGCGCCATTATCGCCCTGTTTCTGGGACTTTGGCTCGCAAGAAGCCTGCCTTAGTGCTATTGCCGCGCCAAGAACAGGCCGAGCTTGGCTCGGGAAACGGATAAGCGACAAAAAACATGGCAGGCGTTGAACAGATCACGGTGGAAGCCGGCGAGGCGGGCATGCGGCTCGACCGCTGGTTCAAGACCCATTTCCCGGGCCTTGGTTTCGGCCATTTGCAGAAGCTTCTGCGCTCCGGCCAGATCCGTGTCGACGGCGGCCGGGTCAAGGCCGACACCCGTGTCGAGCCCGGCCAGATGGTTCGCGTCCCACCGCTCGAGGTTGACAAGAAGGGCGAGAGTGCGCTGACCGGCCACTCGATCCGCAACCAGGGCGATGCCGATGTCCTGTCGAAAATGCTGATCCATGAAGACCCTAAGGTTTTCGTCTTCAACAAGCCGGCGGGCCTTGCGGTGCAGGGCGGCTCGGGCGTCACCCGCAATGTCGACGACATGCTGGAGGCCTGGCGCAACCAGAAGGGCGAGAAGCCCAGACTGGTTCACAGGCTTGACCGCGACACTTCGGGCGTGCTGGTCGTCGCCCGCACCCGACTGGCCGCCATGAAGCTCTCGGAAGCATTTCGCGCCCGCGAGACCAAGAAGACCTATTGGGCGCTGGTCAAGGGCGTGCCGCCCAAGCGCGAGGACAAGATCTCGACCTGGCTGATCAAGGAGCCGACGCCGGACGGTGACCGCGTGCGGGTCGCCGCGCATGGCGAAAAGGGCGCCGACCACGCCGTCTCTTATTACCGGATCATCGAGCAGGCGGCGCAGACGATGACCTGGCTGGAGATGGAGCCTTATACCGGCCGCACCCACCAGCTTCGCGTTCATGCCGCCTACATCGGCTGCCCGATCCTGGGCGATCCGAAATATTTCGAGGCCGACACCAATTGGGACTTTCCCGGGGGCATTCAAAACCGCCTGCATCTGCACGCCCGCCGCATCATCATTCCGCATCCCGACAAGGGCGTCATCGATGTCACGGCGCCAATGCCACCGCATATGCGCCAGAGCTGGAACCTGATCGGCTTCGACGACGCCAGCGCGGAGGACTGATCGTGAGCGGCGCCACCGACGCGCTCGACCGGCGCGACACGGTCGACCTGGCCGCCGCCGCGATCATGGTCGGGCTGACCTTTTCCTGGGGGCTGAATTACGTCGCCGCCAAGATCTCCTACGCTGGCTATGATCCGGTTTTCCTGTCGATCGCGCGCTCGATCATCGGCGGCATGTGTGTCTTTGCCTGGTGCCGGTGGCGCGGCATCGCGCTTTTCACGCGCGACGGGACCTTGCTCGCCGGCATCTTGGTTGGCGCGCTTTTCGGCATCGAGTTCCTTTGCCTCTATGTCGGCCTGGAGCATACGACCGTTGCCCGCAACACGCTGCTGGTCAACACCATGCCGTTCTGGATGCTGCTCGGCGGCCATTTCCTGCTCGGCGAGCAGATCACGTTGAGAAAATTCCTTGGCCTGCTGCTGGCCTTTGCCGGCCTTGCCGCGGTGTTTTCCGACAAGCTTGGCGGCGGCGGAGACATGCTGTTCGGCGATCTGCTGAGCCTTGGCTCCGGATTCTTCTGGGCTTTGACCAACATCCTCATCAAGCGGTCGAAGCTGGTCGAGGCGAGCGCCGAGAAGCTGCTGCTTTACCAGCTCGCCGGGGCAGCGATCGTGGGCGTATTGGTGCTGCCTCTCGCCGGCCCGCCCGTTCGCGACCCGACCGTGCTGCCGACCTTGGCGCTGCTTTTCCAGGCGGTCTACATCGTCGCCTTCACCTATGTGCTGTGGTTCTGGCTGCTGCGGCGCTATCCGGCGTCAGGCCTGTCCAGTTTCACCTTCCTGTCGCCGGTTTTCGGCGTGCTGTGCGGAGCCATGTTCTTGAATGAGCCGCTGACCATGCGCATTTTCCTGGCACTTGGCCTGATTGCCGCCGGCCTGATCATCGTCAACCGGCCGGCGCGCAAGCTGACGCCGGTGTAAGAGAGACCTTCATGCGTGACATCCTCAACGACCTCGAAGCGGGCAAGTATCTCTCCGACCCGGATCCTGTGCGCCGCGCCCAGATCCAGATGAAGACGCCTCTGCCCAAACGCTTCTACAAGGCCGCCTCTGTGGCACCTATCGACAATGGCTTTGCCGTGCATCTCGACGGCAAGCCGGTGCGGACGCCGGGCAAGGCGCTGCTGGTGCTGCCGACCGAGGCAGCAGCCGCGCTCGTCGCCGACGAGTTCGCCGCCCAAAGCGAGACCATCGATCCGGTGAAGATGCCGGTGATGCGCCTCGTCAACACGGCCATCGATGGCGTCGCCAGCGACCCGCAGGCGGTGCTGGAGGATATCCTGCGCTTTGCCTCATC
>NZ_RZPF01000521.1:0-4810 GCF_004022735.1 Mesorhizobium sp. M7A.F.Ca.AU.001.01.1.1 | reverse complement strand
CCCGATCGCCTGAGCGGCCTAGCGGAATTCTCCACGCTGCCGAACGATCCCTCGATTCCCGAGCGTGCAAGGGGCCGGCGCGTCCTGGCGCTTGCGCATGTCTATGACGGACTGGCCGACGAGGGCGAGCGGGTCGTGGCGCCCTTACGCAGTTTTGGAGCACCGCTTGTCGATTTCAGCGGGCGCATGCCGTATCGCACCATCCAGTCGCTCTATGACGGCCTGTTCCCGAAAGGCCGCGACCGTTGCTACTGGAAATCCACCTACCTCTCGCGCCTCGACGACGAGGTTATCGGGGAGATCACCGCGCGGATGGCGAAGCGGCCCTCCGAAATGACCTTCGCCTCGATCTGGAAGTTCGGCGGTTTCGTCCAGCGCGTTGCAGCCGATGCCACTGCCTTCGGTGACCGGTCCATGCCCTTCATGCTCAGCCTCGACGCCATCTGGCCAGGCGCTGATGAGGACGACGCGAACATCAGCTGGGTTCGCAGCTTCTGGCAGGACGTGCAGCGCTACTCGACCGGGCGCCTCTATCTGAACTTCCCCGGCCATGGCGAAGGAGCGGACCTCGTACGCGACGCCTTGGGAGCCGAAGCCTATGGGAGGCTCGCCAAGATCAAGCACAGATACGATCCGGACAATCTGTTCCGCCTCAACCAGAACATCCTGCCAATGCACTAACGCACAATTCAAGTCGGCGTACGGTAGCGACTCTCGCCTGGGCATTTGCCAAGTCACGAACGGCTTACGATCATTCGCCGAAATCCGAGCTCCCCGCACGCGCTGGATGATGATCAGTCTTCGCAGCGCGAAACCGTGCTAGTTTTGGACTGCGGCTTCGTGCTTGAGGGGAACCGGCTTGAATAGCTCGCCGCCTACAACGTTCGTACTCAACGGCGTGACCGCCGACGTGAGTAGGGAGACCTTGCGCGACCAATTCAACAGGACAATCGCAGTTCGCCACCAGACCTTCGCGTACCTCGCCACCTTCTGGAGAACGCTGATCGCGTCATCACCAAGGACGAGTTGATGAAGGCGGTCTGGAACGGGCTAGCCGTCACCGATGACAGCCTGGTCCAATGCATTCACGAGATCCGTGCGGCGCTCACGACAGTCGCCAGGCCGTCGTGCAGACAGTGCCGAGGCGCGGTTACAGGTTGGTCCTTCCCTCAAATGCCGGACAAGAATGATTACAATTCTGGCGGCAGAATTGGCCGCCGAGGTCCGGCCGGCAGGCCAGGATGAGCGGAGCATTGCTGCACCTACCCCGGCCTACAGGCAGGTCCTTGATCGGCTACTGATAGAACATGCCGGTCGTCTCTTTGCGGCGTCGATGAGACAGTACTTGCGGAGTTTGCTGGCCCTGTGCAGACAATCGTTCACAGCTATGGATGCAAATCACACCTTCCAGAACGGCTTTTGAAGTTCCGCCTCGACGGCAGCCAGGGTGAGACCGACGTCGTCGATCCGCTGAGGCCCATCTTCCGCCAGTCGCTTCAGTTCCTCGCGATAGTACTTGCGCTCGCGCCAGACCGCGACCAGGCCGCGCAGGGCGAAGAGTCTCGCCCAGACCGATACCGGTTCAGTCGTCCACGTCGGCTGTTCGCTCCAGAGAGACTGGTAGAGTCTTGAGGTAAGAGAAAGCTGCGTGCTCATTTGGCTCGTCCTTTCTTGGTGCTGCTAAAATCGATAACGCTACTTTGGCGGATGAGCGGACCTGCGTACTAAAGCGCGGCCGAAACTGTTCCGAAAAATTCCGAAACGTTTAATATGGCGGGATGCAACGGGTTCACCTCACCTTTGGTCCGTTCGTGCTCGACCCTGAGAAGGGGACGCTCCTGCGACATGAAATACCGATCTCCATCGGGCATCGCGGCATCACGCTGCTCGCCACGCTTGCGGCCCGGCCCGGCGACATCCTGACCAAGGCCGAGCTGATGGAAGCTGCCTGGCCGGGCCTGGCGGTCGAGGAAAGCAATCTCACCGTCCAGATTGCGACGCTGAGGAAGGCGCTCGGCCCCACCGACCAAGGTGGCGACTGGATCGCCACCGTGCCTCGCGTCGGCTACCGCTTCACCGCGCCTGTCGAGCGCGTGGAAGGTTCAGTGCAGCGACCAATCGCGCCGTCCGGCAAACCCACCATTGCCGTGCTGCCCTTCGCCAATTTGAGCGGCGATCAGGACCAGCATTATCTGAGCGACGGCATCACCGAAGATATCATCACTGAACTGGCGCGTTACCGGTCGCTCGTGGTGATCGCGCGTAATTCATCTTTTCAGTTTCGTGGGCCAGCGCCGGAGGGCGCGGAAGTCCACCGGCAACTCGGCGCGCGCTACCTCGTCGAGGGCAGCGTGCGACGGCTCGGGAGCCGTATCCGGATCACGGCGCAGCTGATCGACGGCGCCAGCGGCTTCCATTTGTGGGCTCAACGCTACGACAGGGCGCTTGAGGACATCTTTTCGGTTCAGGAGGAGGTGGCGGCCCTCGTGGCTTCAACCGTCCAAGGCGCCGCCGAGGCAGATGCGACTAGCCGCTCGCGGCGAACGCCGCCGGCCGATTGGGCCGCCTACGACTACTACTTGCAGGGTCGCGCGCACTACCATCAGTATGAAATGGACAAGGGCGAATCCATGTTTACCCGGAGCGCCGAACTCGATCCGACTTTTGCTCAAGGGCATGCCTATCTAGCGCAGTGCCTGGTTGCGCGATTCTGGTACGACCGCGATCCTCGTACGCTGCAAAGTGCCTTGCGGTCTGCGCGCACAGCGCTCCTGCTCGACCGGAATGACGGCATCTGCAACCAGAGCATGGGTCTCGTGCTTGTACATATGCGCCAGCATGGGGATGCCGGACTGCATTTCCAGCAGGCCCGTACGCTCAATCCGCACGACGTCAACATTGCCGGAGACTATGCAAGCTGGCTCAACTACGGCGGCCAGCCTCAGCAGTCCTTGGCGGTCCTCGAAAGGGCCATACTGCTCGACCCGTTGCCCCCGGTCTGGTTCTGGGAGGTGAAGGGAAGCGCGCTCTTCCTGCTCGGCCGATACGCCGACGCCATCGACGCTTATCGGAAGGCCGGCGACCAGTTCTTCATCCATGCCTTTCTCGCGGCGGCCTACGCCCATCTAGGCGAGATGGAAAACGCGCATGTCGCAGTCGAAGCCACACTGAGGCTGCAACCGGACCTCTCGCTTGGCTACCTTGCCCACCTTCCCTTCGCAGACCCATCTTCCTTCGAACACTTCCTCTCCGGCTTCAGAAAGGCCGGCTTTTTATAGGATCCAGCCGGTCCGACAACTCATCGCCGCAGTTGCGTGCATGTGAGCAGTAAGAAGGACGACGGCAATGATAGTCGACAGGACAACCTCCCATACTGTTGGAACCTGACATACGGGGTCATTGCTGGATCAGGCCCGTCGTCCAGCAACGCAGTCATGTTACCTTTGGCAGACCGTCCGCTTTCGGGCGAAGGTAAAGTTTGCCGAACTCCGAGATCAGGCGCATTGCTGCCGCCAGCCGGCAACCGCTGCGAGGGTGAGGAAGGACAATGGGATTGTGCCTGGCGCCAGGTCGCTCGCATCGAGAAGAAAGACCCGCCATGTGGAAGCTGCCGGACCCGATCACCACGGTCGGGCGTCACGGCATCCTGTTCGGGACCGCCATACTCCCATGAGTGTCAGCGACGGCTGGTTTCGACCTTCGGCAACAATATCTGGTTCGTCCTCGTGCATGTAAAACTGGAAAGAAACGCGCAGTCGCGACGTTCTCTACATTGCGGTACTTGACATGGACTCGATATCGCTCGCGCAGTATCCTCTCGGCTTGACGCGTGTCCACGGTGCCCGGAATGTCAGGCGCACGCGTGAGTTCACCAAGTGGGTTCTCTCGCTACCCGGCAGTGAGGCAGCCTCGCCTGGTCCGCTCGGATTGCTACCAATACCAGCTGTGTTTTGGGCATGCGTTTGAGGGCAAGTCTTCAGAGCCTCGCCGGACAGGTGGAAATGAGCTCGGTGCGATCAGGATAGACAATTGTGCTCGAACTTGACATAGCCGACGTCTTCGCGGCCCGCCATGCACTCGACGGCGATGGCCATCCCGGCTCCAACCTTGAAGCTGTTATCTGGCACTAACCATGGTCCGCCCCAGCCCAGTCCGAAGGAATGGCCATAGATTGGGTAGCCGCAAAAAATTCCGCGGCCGTCAAGAACATCGAGGACTGCCTTGTACAGATCGCTTGCCGTTACGCCAAGGCGGCATGCGGCCACGCCTGCCTCAATTCCGGCAATGGCACCGTCGTAGATTTCATTCTGCCGCGCGGACCACTTTCCCCGACAACGACAGACCTTGAGAAGTCCCAGACCTAGCCCTCGACAGAAGGCGATGAGGGCCTGCCCCTCAGACCCCGTGAACATCATGCGAACACGACGCCAAAAGCTTCATTGCCCTCATCTCGCGGCAGATCCAATGCTCACGCAAGGAATCAGCCGTCGGCGGCCGCTCAAAATTTACCATTCTCATGAATAGTCCCAAATATTTAACACCTACCGATATCTTGGCGGCTATAGTCCGGGCCGCGCTGGTGGACTTGGAAATATCTCGGCATGTGCGGTTTTAGCGGCTATTTCGGCACTGTCCGGGATGGGAGGGCGCTCCTTGAAAGGATGACGGCTGCCATTGCGCATCGCGGCCCCGATGAGCAGGGGTTCTTCACCACAAAGGCGGCCGGCCTCGGCCATGCGCGGCTGTCCATCGTCGGTCTCGGGGACGGCCAGCAGCCGATGTCCGATGCGACGGGCGATCTGACGATCGC
>NZ_RZPF01000051.1:0-15062 GCF_004022735.1 Mesorhizobium sp. M7A.F.Ca.AU.001.01.1.1 | reverse complement strand
GGCGGCAGTCGGATAGATCGCCGTCGCACAGCCCATCCCGACCAGCCAGTCGCCGTCGCGCATCGAGCCGACCTTGGGATCGCGCTTCGACCAGCCAAAGGCCTCCGACGCCTGGTCGTAGCACTTGATGAGTGAGCGGCTGGAAAATGGCTTGCCTCCGATGGGCTCCTTCTCCGGTTCATTGATGCGACGAAACTCGACAGGATCCATGCCGAGGGCCACGGCCATTTCGTCCATGGCGTTTTCCAGCGCGTAGACATAAGGCGTCTCCGGCGGCGATCGCATGTAGCCAGGCGTGTTGCGGTCGGCATGAACCAGCGAAACATGCGTCAGAACGGCGCCGTAATTGTACATGCGCGCGGTGGCGGACGTGCCGCCGACGACATAAGGGTCGGGGCGTGACGTCACCTCCCAGGCCTCATGTCCGAACGCCGTGATGCGGCCGTCCTTGCCGGCGCCCATGCGGATCCGATGCCGCGTTTCGGCGCGATAGGTCTGCGTACCGAAGGCTTGCATGCGATTGACGACGCAACGAACCGGGCGGCCAATGCGTCGCGCCGCGACGGCAACGATAGCGGTGCGTGCCGTCATCGGCCCCTTGGAGCCGAAGGCGCCGCCGATATAGGGACTGACGATCCGCACATTGGCCGGATCGAGCTTCAGCTGGCGTGCCAGTTCCACCTTCCAGCCGGTAACGTTCTGGCTGGGCTCGTGTATGGTCAACTGGTCGCCTTGCCATATTGCGGTGGTCGAAAACAGTTCGATCGGATTGTGATGCTGGGTCGGTGTCGAATATTTTTCGTCGATCTTTACCGTCGCATCCGCCCAGGCGGCATCGAAATCACCGGCCTTCGCATCCTCCTTGAACATAGGGTTTTTGCCGGCAGCCGGCTCCATCTTCACGCCCTTGGAATCAAAGCTGGCGGCGGGCCGTTCGTCCTCATAGTCGGCGCGGATCAACATTGCGGCTTCCTCCGCCGCCTCGAAGGTCTCGGCAACCACCAGAGCGATGATCTGACCGTCGTGAAAAACCGTCTTGTCGTGCAAAGGCCCGATCGAACTTGCGCCGGTGTTGCCGAATTTCGGCGTGTCGGTCTTGTCCATATCGTCATAGGTGACGATGTCCAGCACACCGGGTACGGCCCGGGCGTCTTTCGTGTGAAGTCCCGAAACCTTGCCCCGGGCAATGCTGCTGGTGGCAAGGGCACCGTAGGCGACGTTGGCCGTGACGATGTCGGCGGGATAGCCGGCCTGTCCGGTAACTTTTAGCCGGGCGTCAATGCGGACAACCGGATCGCCCTGGTTTTCCCTGGGGGCGGGTGCAGCTTGGTTCATGGCTCAGCCCTTCATATCCCGGGTTTCGAGCAGCGCCCGCACCAGCGTGCGCTTGCCGAGCGGTATCTTGAATGCGTTATGCTCGCGCGGTCTGGCATCGGCGAAGGCAGCCTCGGCAGCCTCTTGCGCCGCGGCTTCGTCAAGCACTTTGCCCTGTAGCGCGTCCTCTGCTTCGCGCGCCCGCCACGGCACCGTCGCCACACCACCAAGCGCAATGCGCGCACTCCTTACCGTCTCGCCATCCATGTCGAGCGCAACAGCCGCGGACGCCAACGCAAACGCGTAGGATTCGCGATCACGAATCTTCAGATAGCGCGACCGGCTGCTCCACCGTTCGAGCCGCACTTCGATGGCGGTTATGAGCTCGTCGGCGGCGAGATCCGTCTCGATGTCGGGCGTGTCGCCCGGCCGTTTGTGCAGCTTGGCAAATGCAAGCGTGCGCCTTCCCCGCGGACCTTCGATCTCGACGGTGGCATCGAGCGCAACCAGCGCCTGCGCGAAATCGCCGTGATACGTGGCGATGCAGGCATCGCTCGTACCCAGCACGGCGTGTTGGCGATTGGACCCTTCCATCGCAGCGCAACCGGAGCCGGGTTCGCGCTTGTTGCACGGCCAGGAAATCTCTCGAAAATACTCGCAGCGCGTACGTTGCAGCACATTGCCGCCCAGGCTCGCCATGTTGCGAAGCTGACCGCTGGCGGCGAATTTCAGGCTGTCGGCAAGGGCGGGGCAACGCCGCCGGACGTCATCGTTGTCGGCTGCTTCACCCATGCGGACCAGTGCACCAAACCGGATCGTGTTATCGTTTATCCTGATCTGCCGCAAGGCTGGCTCGGCAAGAGTGTTGAGGTCAAGCAGTCGGTCCGGCCGCGCGACACCGAGCTTCATGTAGTCGGCCAGATTGGTGCCGCCGGCGATGAATTGCGTGTCGGCGCCGGTTGGCGGAACGCGCACGGCATCGACACGGGATGCCATGGCGATTGCAGCGGAGACGCTGGTTGGTCTTTCATAAACGAAGGGGCGCATCCTAAGCCCTCCTGATCTCGTCGCGCGCCTGGACGATCGCCGCAACGATGTTGGGATACGCCGCACAGCGACATAGATTGCCGCTCATATATTCGCGAATGTCATCTTCCGATCCAGCATGGCCTTCGTTGATGCAACCGATTGCGGACATGATCTGACCCGGTGTGCAATAGCCGCATTGAAAGGCATCGTGGTCGACGAAGGCCTGCTGGACCGGATGCAGTTCCCCGTCCGTCGAGGCCAGGCCTTCCACCGTTGTGATCTCCCGCCCCTGGTTCATGACGGCAAAGCTCAAGCAGGACAGTACCCGCTTTCCATCGATCAGAACCGTGCAGGCGCCGCACTGACCGTGATCGCAACCTTTCTTGGTGCCGGTCAGGCCGACGTGGTCGCGCAGAGCGTCAAGCAGGCTGGTTCGATTGTCGAGCGCGAGATTGTAGGTCTGTTTGTTGATACGCATTGAAACCGCCGACAAGTCGCGCGGTTCGGCTGGCTTTGCGGACGCTGGCTGGGCAGCTCTCGTCGGGGAATTCACAAGCGGCATCGCGGCCGCCGCCGAAACAGAGGCCGTCATGAACATGCGTCTGCTCAGGCCACTGGGCATCTTGGCATCGGGCATGGCTGGCTCCGGGCTGGCTGGGTCTCAAGCGGCCCAAACCAGTCGCGGAGGACAAAGTTCCCTCCTCACGAGCCTGTGATCCTTTTTCTGCTGGCGGGATCGATATAACCGGAACCTCGCCTGTCGAGCGATGGTTGTGTGCCAAGAGCCGGTGTGTGCCAAGGGCCGGAAGGAGGCGATCATGAGCGATGGTCGGCATGACAAGGACGGTGACAATGGACCTGTGTTCTCTGCGGAGCAGGCGAGACAGGGCGAGATCATCCTGCGAACGCGCACGCGTCGGGTTATGTTCATAGCCGGCTTGGTCGGTATCGTGATCCTGGCCATCGTGGTCAGGTTGGCAATCGGCTGAACCAATTCCGCCAGGCGCGAAACCGTGCCCGGTCGCCAGGAACCTTTTACGACCAGTTGTCGTTGACTGGCCACGGTCAAAACTCCTGGGAGTTCTCCCGTGGACGCGAAAACCCAAACCGAAGAATCTGAAACCGGCGACACGCACGCCACGTCACGCAGGGCCACCTCAGAGGCGGCGCCAAAGCACCGGAGAGACGTCGGTCAGGAGCACAAGCAGGATAAGCAGGCCGGAGAACCAAAGCCCAGCCTGCTGAGCTTCCCTCGGCGGCACCCTTACATATCCATCGCCATCCTGCTCGCAGTGCTGCTGATTGCCGTAGGGCTGGTCTTGTGGTGGCTGGACGCGCGTCAGTATGAATCGACCGACGATGCTTTCATCGACGCCCGCACGGTGACGATCGGTGCCGAGATATCGGGTCGTATCACCGATGTCGCGGTCACCGACAACCAGTCTGTGAAAGCCGGCGACGTGCTCTTGCGCATCGACGACAGCGACTATCAGGCAAGCCTGGCGGAAGCCGACGCCGGTGTGGCCTCGGCGCAGGCCGAGATCGTCGATGTCGGTGCACAGATCGAAGCACAAAACGCCAAGATCGATGCGGCACAGAAGCAGGTGGCGCAGGCCCAGGCCGCGCTCGAGTTTGCCAAAGCGGAGGACAAGCGCAACCGTGAGCTGCTGGCCAAGGGAACCTCCACCCAACAGCAGGCGGAACAGGCCGCTTCTACCCTGCGCCAGGACCAGGCCGCCCTCGACAGCGCCGGAGCAAACGTGGCAGCCGCGAAAAGCCAGGTCACTGTTCTGCAAGCACAGACCAAGAGCGCGCAAGCAAAGCTCAATCAAGCCAAGGCCAGCCAGGAGCAGGCCCGCACCATGCTGTCGCGCACCATCATAACCGCGCCTGTCGCCGGTCGCGCCACCAGTATCACGGCCGCCAAGGGCACCTACGCCCAGCCTGGTCAGGTGCTGATGATGTTCGTTCCCGACGAGGTCTGGGTGAAGGCTAATTTCAAGGAGACCCAGCTTGATCTGATGCGGCCGGGACAGCCCGTCGACATCGATATCGACGCCTATCCCGAAAAGAACTTCCACGGCCGCGTCGACAGCATCCAGGCGGGCAGTGGCACCGCCTTCAGCCTGCTGCCGGCCGAGAATGCCACCGGCAACTTCGTCAAGGTGGTGCAGCGCGTGCCCGTGAAGATCGTCTTCGACCGACCGCCGGGCGTGCTGCTGGGTCCAGGCCTGTCGGTGGTGCCGACAGTCAAGGTGAGATGAGCGCCGTCGAAATGGCTGGTGAACGGAGCGAAACCCGGTCCGCCGCCGGCGGGCGCAATCCGTGGCTGATCGCAGTCGTCGTCTCGATCGCCACCTTCATGCTGGTGCTCGACACCTCGATCGCCAACGTGGCGCTGCGCAACATCGCCGGCAGCCTCGCGGCCGGGATGGACGAAAGCACCTGGGTGATCACCACCTATCTGGTCGCGAATTCCGTGATCATCCCGGTTAGCGGCTGGTTGGCCAGCGTCATCGGCCGCAAGCGTTACTACATGCTTTGCGTGGCGATCTTCACCATAGCGTCGCTGCTGTGCGGCCTGGCGCCCAATCTGGAAATGCTCATCGTCTTCAGGATCCTGCAAGGCCTCGGGGGCGGCGGCATGGCACCCAGCGAACAATCCATTCTCGCCGACACCTTTCCACCCGAAAAACGCTCCCAGGCATTTGCTCTTTACGGCATTGCCGTCATCGTCGCACCGACAGTCGGGCCGACCATCGGCGGTTGGCTGACCGACCATTTCTCCTGGCACTGGATATTCTTCATCAATGTCCCGTTCGGCATCATGTCGCTTGCCTTGGTGCAGTGGCTGGTGGTCGAGCCTGATGTGCTCGAGCGCGAACGGCAGGAACGGTTGAAGGGCGGCCTCAGAATAGACTGGGTCGGTTTCATCCTGGTCGCCACGGCACTCGGCTGCCTGGAGATCTTTCTCGATGAGGGCCAGCGCAACGACTGGTTCGCATCAGGTTTCATCGTGACCTTCGCGGCGATTTCGGCGGTCTCATTTCTGCTGCTGATCCCGTGGGAATTCAGTCACCGCGATCCGATCGTCGACGTCCGCCTGCTGTTCAGCCGCCAGTTCGGCACATCGTTCCTGGTGATGATGGCAGTGGGCGCCGTGCTGTTCAGCACCACCCAGTTGATGCCGCAACTGCAGCAGACCGCCTTCAACTATACGGCGACCCTGTCGGGCCTGTCGATGATGCCGGGTGGCATCGCAATGTTGATGCTTATGCCGATTTCCGGATTTGCCGGCGCCATCGTCCAGCCCAAATACCTGATCATGGCAGGCATGTCCGTCGTCGCTGTCGCGCTCTGGCATATGACATCGCTCACCCCGGACGTCAGTTTCGGCTTCTTTGCCTTCGCGCGCATCTTCCTGATGATCGGTTTGCCCTTCCTGTTCATCCCCATCTCGACGGCGGCTTACGTCGGTCTTGCTCCGCAGCAGACGAACCAGGCGTCGGCACTCATCAACGTTGCCCGTAACATCGGCGGAAGCATCGGTGTGTCGCTGTCCAACACGGTGATAGCCCAGAACGCGCAAATCCATCAGGCAAACCTCGTCGGCCACACGGCACAGTCGTCACCGGCCTACCAGCAGGTTCTGCGTCAGGCGACCGAGCACTTCGTGGCTCAAGGCTCGCCGATGATCGACGCAAAACAGCAGGCGCTCGGCTGGATAGGACAGTTGATAGCGCGGCAGGCCTCATTGCTCGCCTATATCGATGTCTTTCGATATTGCGCGGTAGCGACCGCACTGCTCGTTCCTCTCGCCTTGCTGCTGCGCTCTCCCCGGCCCGAAAAGCGTTAGCTCGCGCCGCGGCGGTGTATGGCGCTGCCCCGCCATGCGGCCTCGGCTTCGCGAACTTATGTTGGAACCACCGCGTCGGGTCGACGTTCAGCCCTTGTTCAACAGGAGGAGCTGGCCATGCCACGAGGCGACAAATCGAAGTACACTGACAAGCAGGAGCGTAAAGCCGACCACATTGCCGAAGGTTATGAGAAGCGCGGGGTTTCCGACAAGGAGGCAGAGCGGCGCGCATGGGCAACCGTCAACAAGGACGATGGCGGTGGCAAGAAGGAAGGCGGTTCGGGCCGCGGCAAACACACGGGCCATCCGGCGGCGCACAAAGGCGGCAAAAGCGGCGGCAAGGCATCGGCATCACGGTCTGCCGCAAGCCGATCGGAATCGGCAAAGAAAGCTGCAGCGACCCGCAAGCGCAATGCGGAACACCGTGCCCATTGATCTGACGGCGGCGCTCAATGGGGCCGAACGATGGAAGGACAGGGATGAAATCGCAGCTCGTCAATGAGATCGGCGGACAAAGGACATTTGTCCTGGTGCTCGACCCAGGCGAAGAAGCGTTCGCGGCACTGACCGCCTTCGCGGTCGACCAGAAGATCGGCAGCGCGTCCCTGACCGCCATAGGGGCTTTCGAAAAAGCCACCGTGGGCTGGTTTGATCCGGACGCGAAGACCTACCGCAAAATCCCTATCGACGAACAGTGCGAGGTTCTGAGCGCGATCGGCGATGTCGCACTGGGTGATGACGATAAGCCCAGCCTGCACGTCCATGCGGTGCTGGGATTGAGCGATGGCACCACCCGGGGTGGACATCTGCTTGATGGCATCGTTCGGCCAACGCTCGAAATCACCCTGGTGGAAGCGCCCGGCCATCTGCGCCGCAGCAAGCGCCCGGATCTCGGTGTCGCGCTCATCGATCTGGACGATTGATCTACAGCCGCTCTAGCTCGTTCTCAGGCCTTCTTGCTCCGCTCAGCAGGTGCTGTGTCCGGGGCCGCTTCCCACCCGAACACGCTGCGCCCGCCAAGCAGATGCGACTGGTCGAATTCTCCCGCGACAATTTCCTTCAGGCTGAGGCCGGTGACGTATCGTTCGACTTGCCGCGACTGATCGTCGAGCCGCCTCAAGGCGCCGATTTCTTCATCGCGACCGAGCTTTGCCTTTTGCACGGCCGACTTCAGCACGCCGATCGTCTCGTCATAGACCTTAAGCGGCACAGGGAACGGGTGCCTGTCCTTGCCGCCATGCGCCAGCGAGAAGCGGCCGGGATCGGAAAAGCGGCAAGGCGCGCCATGCACCACCTCGGCAACGAGGGCCAGCGCGCGCACCGTGCGCGCGCCGACGCCGGGGACCAGAAGGAGCTCGGCGAAATCGGTGGGACCGCGGTCCGCGGCGGCGGCGATATTGCCGTGAAGACGATGCATGACGACATCGCTTTCGCGAACGTCGTGATGGGCCGGCATGACCAAATGCGGCAGCAGCGGCTGCTCCGGTTCCTGCCGGCGCCTCGGCTCCGCGCAACGCTCCAATGCTGCAAGCTCGCCCAGGATGCGATCGGGTCCGAGCTCCTGCAAAAGGTTCAGTTGCCCTTGGCGCGACGCGTCGGCGCGCCTGTCGGTCAGGTTGACGATCTCGCCTTGATTGATGCCCTCGATGGCGGCATGCGGCTGGTCGACAAAACTCTTGAGCCCCTCGGAGAGCCAATGGTAGCGGCGCGCCACCTTGCTGTCACCGTTCATGCCTTGCTGCACCACGACCCAGCGACCGTCATCGGTGACGATGAAACCATGCAGGTAAAGATCGAAACCGTCCTGGACTGCGGCGCTGTCGACCTTGGCGACAAGACGGCTGACGGTGGCCAGGCCCGCTCCGTCAAAGCCGACGCGTTGGCCGATGGCTTCGAGTTCATGCGGGGTTTTTCGCGAATGCGCGCCGCGACCACCGCAGACATGAATGCCGAGCTCGCCGGAAAGCGGCGTGAGGCCACGCTTCAAAGCGCCCACGACGCTGGTCGTGATCCCCGACGAATGCCAATCCATGCCCATGACAGCACCAAAGGACTGGAACCAGAACGGATGCGCCAGCCGTCGCAGCAGTTCGTCTCGACCATAGTGATGAATGATCGCTTCGCACATCACGGCGCCAAGACGCGTCATGCGGTCGCCGAGCCATTTTGGCACGCGCCCGCCATGGAGTGGAAGATCAGCACTTCCCGATCGTTGCGTCACGTCTGCTATCCGTTCTGGTGTCCGTTATTCTCTTAACAGATAGGCAGCCAAACCGCGCAAGGAAGCATGGACACTTTCCGCCGAGCCGAGTTGGCGAACGTCAAGTCCAGTTCGAGAGAACCGTTTCCATCTCAACCGTCTCGACCTGCTGCGCGAAACGTTGGTGGTAAACGGTCAGCAGTGCGTCGTGGGTTGAATCGGAAGAACTGCATAGCGCGTCCGTGACGAGAACCACGCGATAGCCGAAATCGATGGCTCCGAGCACCGTGGCCAGAACGCAAACATCCGTTTCGCCACCGGTGATGACGAGCGTATCGATGCCGCGCTCCACCAGGAAGGCTCTGAGGCGCCCTTCGAACCAGGGCGAGTAGATGTGCTTGTCGATGATCGCCGCTGGCGGGCAGTAGCCGGCTAAAGACGGCAACAGTTCGGTCATTTCAGGCCCGATCGTCTCGATCGTCTGTGAAGCCCAGCGCTCATAATAGCGCTTCCAGGTGCCGACGCCCTGCCCCGGCTTCTTGGCTGGCAGGAAGCGTGTAAAGACCGTCTGCGGCGCGCGTCTTTCGACCAGCGTCTCGATCTGCGGGAGAACCCGGGTGATCCAGGGTGTTGCCCATTGAGACGGCTCGGCAAACAGCCGCTGCATGTCCACGCAGACATGCATGCATCGATCGCCCAGGGGACCGTATGCCAGCCCCGGCATCGACATCAGTGCGTCTCCGACCGGCCAAGCATTCCTGACTCCTCATTTTGCCAGCAAAGACACGCAACGCCGCGCGCAAGCACTGGTTCCTGAGATAGCCAACAGGAACCGACGCAAATGACCGGCGTTTTCGCTGTGATGAATGGAGGTGCTCGCATGAGACCGCGCGAGAGGCGTTGGAGCCGCAAGTCAACCGGGGCGCCAAAATGGAACTGAGCGGAGGATGTCTCTGCGGCACGATCCGCTTCCGCGTTGGAAGCGAACCGAGAGTGCATTACTGCCATTGTGATATGTGCCGGCGAGCGACCGGCAGTGCGTTCGCGGTTCTGGCCTGGGTGCCTTCCCAAAGCGTGACCTGGACCGATGCGACGCCGACCTATCGCAGGTCTTCGCCGATTGCCTGCAGGGGGTTTTGCTCCGCCTGCGGATCGCCGCTCAGCCTCGCCTATGACGCATCGCCGGGAGAGATCGCGCTTCATGTCGGAACGTTCGACGATCCGGCTCGCCTGGAGCCGCGCTACAATTATGGATCGAGGCAGCGACTTGGCTGGGTTTGCTGCGGAATGGACCTGCCGCACCACGACACCGAGGAGCGATGGTGAAACCATGTCTGAAGGGGAAGCCTGATGAGCATGTTTTACCGGGCGGCCAAGATTGCCGAAGAGGTCCACCAGGCACAGCGCGACAAGACCGGGCGACCTTATATCGAGCACTGTCGCCGTGTCGTTGACGCGGTCGAAACCAAGGATCAGAAGGTCGTCGCCTATCTCCATGACGTCCTGGAAAAGGGCGAAGGCTGGGACCGGACCAGGTTGGAAGAGGCCGGTTTTGGCCCGACGATCGCGTCGGCCGTCGACGCCATGTCGCGTAGGGACGGCGAGGATTACTTCGCGTTCGTGCGACGAGCGGCATCGAATCCATTGGCGCTGCCGGTGAAGCGCGCGGATCTGGCGGACAATATCTGGCAGGCACGACAGGCCGGGGCATCAACCGTCAGATACGAGGAGGCACTACGCATCCTTGATGAAGAGTTTCCACGCGGTTAGCACCTGCCTTGAATTTCAGCTCGCGCCGATGAGAACGGGCAATCTACTCCGTGACGTGGGGCGTATGCCTTCTGTCCTCCGCGGGCTCGACATCGATGCGCGCCTTTTCCGGATCGAATGCACCATGACGTGCAATGGCCCGCGCCGCGGTTTCAGGCGTCTCGTACGCCCACATGAAATCGTCAGCCGAGCTGCCCACGGCATGGACGCGCCAGTAGCTCGCGGTACCTTTCAAAGGGGAGCGGCTGGTGGTGTTCGTTTTTTCGAAAAGGTCAAAATAGATGTCTTCGAAAGGAATATAGAACACGGGCTCATGTCCTTCTTCCTGAAGCACTTTCGCCCGTTCCGTGGCAGCGACTATGGCGTCGGAAAATCGTACCGTCACCGTGCCCGCAAACGGTTCTATGGCCAACTGGCCAGCATGGTGTCTTGAGATTGCGCCTGAAGCTTGCATCCAAATTCTCCCTGGCTGCCGATTGATTGCGAGACCGCATTTCGGTTCGTCATGCATGGAGACGAAATGCGCGGCGATGCGTCAGGTTCCGGCCTTTACTATGGGGTCGATGGCGCCCCTCCTTCAGCGCTTGCCATGGCTATCGAGAAACGCAGCCAACATTCGCGAAACCTGATCAGAAGCCTCACGCGTCGGGAAGTGTCCGATGCCATCCAGCACCACCCGCCTGTAGAACGCGGTGAAATGCTCTTCGAGCCCCTCTGAAGACTGGGCAAACACAACGCGGTCGTCACCACCGTGAAGCGTCAGGATCGGCACGGTGATGATCTTGACCGTTGCTTGCCGGCGGGCGAGTTCAGCATAACGCGGATCGGGCTCGGCCTCTTCCCACCGGACCCGATAGGAATGCAACGTCACATCCGCCCAGTCAGGATTTTCGAACGAGCTCGCAACGCCATCGAAAATGGCGTCGTCGAACCAGCCTAATGGACCCCAGCTGTCCCACTGATACCTGGCGAATTCCTTGCCGTTCTTTCGTACGAACTCGGCGCCCCGTGCGGTCGCCATGAACCATTGATACCAAAATGCTTTCGCCTGTTCGGGCGTCGGCGTTGCTGGTTTGCCTGGTTGCCAGCCGAGGGACAGCGCAGCGCAGCACTTGATGCGGTCCGGAAAAACCGACGCGAGCAGATAGGATATCCGAGCGCCCCAATCATGTCCGACAACTGCAAAGCGGCTGATGCCAAGCGCATCTGCAAAATCCAGCACATCCTGCGCCATCGCGGCAATCTCGCCCGAGCGCATGGTTTCTTTCGACAGGAACGATGTCGGCCCAAAGCCTCGCAACCAAGGGGAAAACGTCCGGAAGCCAGCTTCATGAAGCATCGGCGAAATACGAGCGTATGTCGTCGCGTCGTCGGGCCAGCCATGCAGCAGGATAACCGGGGCGCCGTCCTGCGGTCCACCATCGAGATAGGCGACGCGCAGCAGAGGTGTGTCGCAATGTGAGACGGAGTTCATTTGCTCTGAGGCACCGTAGCTGGCTGGTCGCCGCCAGTCGTGGGGCCTGGTCTGGCGGCCTGATCAACCTGTGGGTTCTTGTTGCTGGTGGCTTTCATCGGCTCGGTGTTGTTGTCGCAGGCGCCGAGCGCAAGGGCAGCGGCCAAGACCAGGAATGAAAAGAACCTCTTCATCGAAACCTCCTCTGGTTGATGCCCGGCAAACGAGGTTCCGCCAATTTGGTTGCCCGACCGGGGTCCTCAAGACGCCATGGGATTGCCGATCAACGCTTCGAGCTATTGGAATCGGCCGCAACTGTCGGGTCAGGCAGAACCGGGCCACGTTCAGTCTCCGAACCCTCAGCTTCGATCTCCTGCACGGCCCGATCCCAGTGCTCCTGCTCGCGGCCTACCGGCCGGCCCTCTTGTTCCCAGATTTCATAGGCCCGTCGTTTGATCTTTTCTTCCCTGCTGTCCATGGCTAGATCCTCCAATTCGTCAGTCTCAATTCCGGGCCATATTTTTTGTTCCTCCTCTGTCGGCAACAGCCGCTGCCGGATTTCGGGAAGGCCCTTGTGGATTGCATGGGATGACCGGCTTGGTAAATTTCGTACCGATATTTTTTCGTGACACACCTATGCTCGCAGTTTTATGAATCAGGATATCGGCCAGCGCCGAGCACGTCCCTCTCCGATCCCACTGCCCGGCGCTCAACGCCGGATCGCTCGTCGCATCGACATGGCGGGCTGTTGCTTCGATTGGAGGTGACGCTCATGCGGGAATTGCCGAAAGACATCGACGCCGATGTGGTCATCGAAATCAGCAAGCTGCTGGACGACAGCCCGCTTTTCGTCCCGGTGCGGGTTCATGAACTTGCGGCCAGGGTGAGGCAGAGGGTGAAGACCGGCCTGCCAGACCTTTCGATTGAAGAACTGATCGTGGAGATGGCCTCCGTACGTCAGCTGGCCATGGCCTTTGATCTGCCTGGATCGGAGAATGTCGTGCAAATCCCGGTGCGGTATCGCCGCTAGCACTGCGACATCAAACGCTCCATCCGGAGGTCAGAACAAGCGACGCCTCAAACATCTGCGCACCGATCTCATCGCGTACCTTGACGGTTATCTTGACGAAATCGCAGTCGGGCATTTCGTCTTGGGCGACATCCTGCAAAATACGAATTGCTTCCGCTCTGGCTTGTTCCCGGGATTCGAACAGCTGCCCGTCATCGTCGGGTACCGTGCCGTCACCGTTTTGAAGATCAAAATAGTACCGTTTCATTTTTCCTGCCGCGCTGGAACATCTGGCGTTTCAATGATTCCGCTTCATGGTGGTTCCTGCCCGCTGGCCGTGCTGGTGACGACGTGGTCGTTCAACGCACCGCAGGGCGAAGCGCCGATATGAAAAGCACCAGCAACGCCAAGGCGTTGAGGCCTGCGGCGATGGCATGCGAATACTCCCATTGGCGCCGCAGCAGCTCCCAGTTTTCAGGGAGGACAGTCCAGTTCCGGGTCGCCTGATTGATTGGATAGGTCAGCGTCCAGAAGGCAAACTGCGTGGCGCCGATGCTTAGAAAGGCGACAACAACCAAGCCGAAAGATGCGCTCGCTCGATAGAGCAGGATCGCCAGGGCGGCCGTGGAGAGCAATGCTCCCAGCACCACGATGCCGAACAGGCTCCATCCATCATAGGCGCGCTGCGCAGCCAGATAGTTTGGCCCGTCGAGCTTCATCTTGTTGAACATAGCGAAGAAATGCGCGGCGGCCGGAGCGAAAGCCAGGGCAACGAAAATGAAGCTGACCACTCTCAGACTATAGATTGCCATGTCGGTCTCCTCTCCGGAGACAGCTAGGGCAATCGCCAAGGTTGAAAAGGTCGCTTTAACGGCGGCTTCCGCCCGCGATCGTATGATCTCAAGCGGGGTCGTTTTTTAGCACTCACGCATCTATCTCGGAACATTTTTTTTGGGTGCTGGTTCTACCCAGTGAAGGGACGAACCTTACCCAGGGAGATTTCCCATGAAACGTGTTCTCATTACCAGCATGCTGGCCATCGGGCTCGGCTGTGGAACGGCGGCGGCTCAGACACAACAGACCGAAAGCCAATCTGGCGCAGACGCCAACTGCGCTTCCGGGCAGGCTGACTGCCAGAACGGCTCCAAGATGGGCGAGCAGGCCCAGGGCAAAGCCAAGCTGAAGACCGACGAGCAGGCTCAGGGCAAGGCCGGCACCACCACCGACCAGCAGGCCCAGGGCAAGGCCAAGCTGAAGACCGATGAGCAGGCTCAGGGCAAGGCCAGCACCACCACCGACCAGCAGGCCCAGGGCAAAGCCAAGCTGAAGACTGACGAGCAGGCTCAGGGCAAGGCCGGCACCACCACCGACCAGCAGGCCCAGGGCAAGACCAAGATGCAGACCGACGAGCAGGCTCAGGGCAAGGCCGGCACCACCACCGACCAGCAGGCCCAGGGCAAGACCAAGATGCAGACCGACGAGCAGGCTCAGGGCAAGACCGGCACCACCACCGACCAGCAGGCCCAGGGCAAGGCCTCGACACAGGATACGACGTCGACCGGTTCCATCAACAACGTGACGGTGGAGCAGAAAACCCAAGTCACTCAGATTATCCGGGAGACGAAGGTCGAGCCTGTGTCCAATGTCAATTTTGACATCAGCGTCGGCGTCGAAGTTCCGCGGCACAAGGTCAGGCTGCATCGGCTGCCGGCTCGTATCGTCAAGATCGTTCCCGCTTACGAAAGCTACGAGTATTTCGTGCTTGCGGACGGTCGGATCGTCATCGTTGATCCGGATACGTTCAAGATCGTGCTGATTTTGACCTGATATGTCCGACGAGTGGTCCGCCCTCCAGAGGGCGGACCGTCATTGCCGGACTGCTATGGATTCAAAGCAACTCCGAAGAGAACCGCAAGCGGCAGGTGATACAATCTGCCACCGCATGGCGGACTCGGCTAGAGACGCCCGAGCACGACCAGGATTATGACTATAAGCAGCAGAAGACCGAGGCCGCCGCCCCCGTAATAGCCGGTGCCGTAGAATGGCCCGCCGCCAAGTCCACTAAAGCCGCCAAGCAATGCGATAATCAGAATGATGATAAGAATTGTGCCGAGACCCATGACTTGCTCTCCTGTTTGCGGCTTCGCGCCGTGTAGACGGAGCGGCGGTCGCCGGCTGATGAGAATATGAACTCGCTACAAGCCTTCCTGTTCCCGATTGAGACCTCATCGACGCTGCAATGTCTGGCCGCTCAAAGTTGTTTAGGCGAACAAAGGTCATCCCGAGACGCCCGAATAGCCCTGGTCTTTCAGCAATCCAGCGAGATGGGCGGCGTTTGAGGCTGCCATTTCGATCGCACCCGAGACTTTTTCCGGAGTTGCCGGCAGGTCGACATAGTTGACGTCCTCCATCGCCTCGCCAACCCAGTAGC
>NZ_RZPF01000520.1:0-4811 GCF_004022735.1 Mesorhizobium sp. M7A.F.Ca.AU.001.01.1.1 | reverse complement strand
TGGCCGGCCAGGATATGCAGTACGAGTCCAGTCAGGCTGTTGTCGCCTGGATGATAGGGATCGGTCGTGAACGACAGCATGACCTGTTCGGTGATGCCAGCCGCTTCATACTTCTTGGCGTCAGCGAGCAGCCGCTTGTCGAAGTCGGCCCGGTCGACGGCGCCGGCGTCGAACTCCGGCCGCGGCTGCTTGGTCACCAGTGGCACGTAGCAATAGGCGCAGCCGTGACCGCACCCGCGATAGGGATTGGTGGCAAGTGGCGCATACTCGCCGGCCTGCCCCTTCGGCGCATAGATGATCGAGCAGCCTTTGATGCTGACGCCGTCCGGATTGATGGTTGCCATTGTGGTCCTCACAAAAAATCGGGCGACAGGCGGTAGCCGCCGTCGGTCTTGATGATCAGGTCGAGCGCGGCGAGCTCGCGCAGCCCGGTGGTGAGCCCGCTGGACGTGCGTGAGACCTCCGCGCGGTCCGCAATGGTGTCCAAGTCCATCTCCGCGCCCTGTGCGGCCTCCAGCGCGCCCAGCATGCGTGCGTAGGACGATGGCAGGCGCTCCTTGAAGGCGGCGAGCCCCGGCGGCGCTGTGATGCCTGCTTCAGCCTCGACAGCCACGTAGCGGCCATCGCCGCGGTCCTGGATGCGCGGGGAGGCCGCCGCCTCGGTCATGTACTTCCGGAATGCGCTCGATCGCGACGAGATGCCGGCGCGCTTGGCAGCGACCTGCAGGCTGATGCCGAGCGGGTAGGCGGACACGACGGCGTCGACCACCTTGCGCGAACTCGGCGACATTTTCGGCTCATTGTACGGGCCGTCGTAGCCTCCATCCAAGACGGGCTCGCGGGTCTTTACGCCGCGGATGAACTCTCGCTGTGGGCCTTTCGAAACCAAATGCGTGATATCGATAGCCTCTGCACCGCTTGGCATGCTGACCGGGCCGATCTCGGTCCACACCGTTTGATCCGGTCCGCCTGCAAGATCGACGCCGATATGGACGGGCTTCGGCGGCCGCGGCCGGTCGAGGAACTCCTCAAGCGCCACCCGGATCGCCTCGGCGCCGGCGGCAAAGCCATCCTCTCGCCCCTTGTCCATTCCCTCGCCATAGCCGCGCGCGAAGCCTCGCTTCTCGGCTGTGGCGATCTCAGCCGGATCGGCCGCGCGCGGCGCCGTACTCTTTTGATCGACCGTCGGCGGCGCCTTGGAGGCCTTCACTAGTTCCGCCAGCGCCCGCTGGATGGCGGCAGGCGTTGCCGACGGCAGAACGGTGCTGCCGGGCTTCGGCGCCTCCGTGGAGGCCTTGAACATGCGATCGCGCACCGGTGTCGATGCGAGGGCGGGCCCGACGACATAGAACTCGCCCGGCTTGAACGCCTGCATGTCGACAGCTTCCGAAGAGCGCGGTCCAAAACCAAGCAGATCGGCAACCGCGCGGCGGTCGGCGCTTTGCTCCACTCGGCCGAGAAACTTGTTCTCGCACTGGCCGAGCACGTCGTTGTTGATGAGACTCAGCCGCTGGGTGGCGAAGATGGCGCCAAAGCCCCTCTTGCGGCCGGCGGTCGCCAAGTGGGTGATCGCCTCGCTCGAGGCAACGACGCCCTGCTGCGGCGCCCACAGATGTGTCTCGTCCAGCATGACGATCGTTGGATGCCAGAGATCCGACTTGGCCCGCATCATGCCGGCGACAAACCGGCCGATGAACGATCGCTTCTCCTCAAGGGTCCAGTCGCCGATTTGCAGGATTGTGGAGACGCCGACCTTCAACAGGGTAAGCGCCAGGTCGCCGGCATCCTGCGTCTTGCTCAGCGGCGCGTCGCCATGGTCCCCGCCGATGATGGCGTATTCGCGCTCGGCCGTCCGCAGCGTGTGGAACTCGTCCTCGACATCAAGGATGATCTGCTGGAACTTGCCATAGGTCGCCTCGAGCAGCACCCGAGCGACGGTCGACTTACCGGATCCAGATGCGCCTTGAAGCAGGCATCGTTGGCCGCGGAACGTCTCGAGATTGAAATCGATGTTGGCTGCGATCTTCATGGCGTCTCGTTCTCAAGGCCGATGTCGGCGAGGAAGTTCTCAAGCCCTTCCGGCTTTTCCGGATCGCGGAAATAGGCACGGATCGCTTCCCAGTTCCGCTTGGCCTGCGCATCGATCATCTCGCCGAGCATGTTGATGCGGTATTGCGGCATCGTGCCGGCGGCGAAGCGCCTGTCGATCAGCCGGGATAGGCTGTTGTCCCGGCGCCTCAGTGCCTTGAACCGATCGGTAATCTGCTTCGGTAACTGTTTCCAGCATCGGCGGCAGATGATGTCTGCCGAGTCGCCGCACTTGTCCCTCGGCGCCGTGCGTCCGCAACGTGGATTGACGCAGCAGATCCTATCTCCAGTCATATCCATTCCCTCCCGCACGATGCCGCCAGCGCCAGGCAGGTTGCCCTGCGCAGTTCTCCGATCAGCGGTTTCCATTCCCGATGGGTTGACCGCTTTCTCTCCATCTCGCTCAGGATCGCGTCGCGCCGCCGTTCAGCCGCGGCGGCCTCACGGCGCCGGACCTGTTCCTCGGCGAAATCGAAGAGAGATGGCTGGTTCACATCACCACCGTGATCTTCTCAGCGGCGCGCGTCAGTCCGGTGTAGAGCCACCTGGACCGGCTGTCCGCAAAGGCTCGGCTTTCATCAAAGAGACACACGGTGTCCCACTGTGAGCCCTGCGCCTTGTGCACGGTCAGCGCGTAGCCGTAGTCGAATTGCTGAGTGCCGCGCAGTTCCTGCCAATTGACCTCGTTCAGCCGGCCTTCAAAGCATTCCTTGCGGGCTTTGACCTTTACCGGTGTCGTCATCTCGAAGTCGATCGATGTGACATCCATGGCGACGCAATGGTCTTCGATATGGCCAGCGCGGCGCTTTGCGACGTACAGGGTCGTCCACAGCCCGCCGTTGAAGAGACCCATGTTGCGGTCATTTTTCAGGCAGACGAGACGGTCGCCTTTCTCCGGCAACGCCTGCTTTCTCCCGAGTATCTCCCGCATGCGCTGATTGTAGCCGGCCCTCGTCTTGTTCAGGCCGACGAGAACCTGATCAGCCTTCATGACGTGGTCCTGCACCAGATAGGAGCGTTTGATGACTTCGCTTGTGCCGTAGGCGCCATATTTGAGTTGGCCGCCTTCGCGGACGATCGTGGCCATTTGAATGATCGGGCTCTCGGCCGCCTGCCGATGGATCTCCGTCAGCATGACGTCTGGGTCGCATTCGGTGAAGAATCCAGCGCCGGGAGAGACTGGTGGCAACTGGGCCGGGTCGCCGAGGACCAGGACCGGGATGCCGAAGGAAAGGATTTCCTGGCCGATATCCTGATCGACCATCGAGCACTCGTCGATGACCAAGAGCGCGACGCCTTCGAACTCGCTCTTGTGGCGGAGGATGAACTTGGTCGCGCCCGTGGTCTTGTTGACGTCGACGGCATAGATCGTGGAATGGATGGTGCTGGCGTTCAGGCAACCGTTCTTCCGCATCATCATGGCGGCCTTGCCGGTATAGGCCGCATAGAGAACGCGACCTTTCAGCCCTTCGGCAAAGTGCCGGGCGAGCGTGGTCTTGCCGGTGCCGGCGTACCCGAAGACGCGGAACACCTGCTTTTCCTTCGCCTTGTGCCAGGCGCTGACGGCGTCGATCGCGTCGGCTTGCTGCGGGGAGAACTGCATCAGGCCGCCACGTCCTGCTCGAACAGGCCCATCTCGGCGAACCTGAAATAGAGCGCCTTCATGGTGACGAGATCCGACCACGCATCCCGCAGCCCTTCATGCGCCGGCTGGCCGAGAATGATCGATCCGGCCTCGTCCAGAGACGGCCATTTGAAATCGCCCAGGCCGCCTTCGAACTCGCTCGGTAGCTTGCACAGTTGCTGCGCATAGGGCTTTTGCAGGTCGATGAACTCGATCAGCGGCCGGTTGAGCCATAGCCGGTCATAGGCGTCCGATTTCTTGCCGCTCGCCAGCGCGAACCGGGCGAAAAGGCTGGCCACCACCATGCGGTCCATGTCGCCGAATGTGACGACCTTAATGTGACTGTCGAGCGGCGCCGTCTTGAGCATGTCGCTGAGCGCGCCCAGGACTCGGGGCTCGGGTATGCCGACCTGCGAACTCGCGCGCGCCGAAATGCCGTGCACCTTCTCGGCGTTCTCCTTGATCGTGCGGCCGTCGGATTTGACCATGTGAGCGAAATGGTTCGTGATCAGGCCCGACCGATTGCAGAGCGCCGCCGCGATCTCGGGGCACCATGGTTGGGCCGAGTCGTCGATGGAGATGTCTTTGCGGTAAAGGCCGCTCGTCTCCAGTTTGAGAAAGAGGATCTCGGGTGCTGACAGGTTGCGGGGCTCAGTCATCGTAATCGTCCCCATAGTCGTCACGGTCATCGTCGTAGGCGTCCAGTTCGGCGCGCGCCTCGTCATTGACGCGCTTGATGCAGGCGTCGCAAACCTCATACACCCGTCCCGACATGCCTTCCTCGTAATCGCGCTGCGGTCGCAGGTGAGGCTTGTGCTGCTTGCACCAATCGCAGGCGCCGGAATGGTCGGCGTTCTTCATGTACTCACGGTGCTCATCCAAGCACTCTTGGCACATGTCGTTGCGCTCACTGCCAAAACTGTCCGTCTCCCCCTGTATCCGAGCAACGGCAGGGCGATCGGGATGGTCGTCGCACATCGTCCCATCGGGAAAGTCATGAGACGAGCCAGGCAAAGATGAAGTCGGTCCGGTGACGTCAGCCATTGGCGTCATCCCGAAGGGCTTTGAGTTCAGCGCGCGCGTCGCGAGCCTCTTGGAG
>NZ_RZPF01000519.1:0-4817 GCF_004022735.1 Mesorhizobium sp. M7A.F.Ca.AU.001.01.1.1 | reverse complement strand
CGCGCTTTTCTGTGCGGTCGGCAGCTACGCGCTGATGAGCTTCGTCATGACGGGCGCACCGCTGGCCATGGTCGGCTGCGGACTGTCGGAGACCGACGCGACGCTCGGCATCTCCTGGCACGTCATGGCGATGTTTGCGCCAAGCTTCTTCACCGGCTCGCTGATCCATCGCTTCGGCGCCGAACGCATTGTGACCACCGGCCTGATCCTGCTCATCGGCTGCGCCATTGTCGCTCTGTCGGGCCTGGCGCTGTGGCAGTTCTGGACGTCGCTGATCCTGCTGGGCCTTGGTTGGAACTTCGGCTTCATTGGCGCGACCGCAATGGTGGCCTCCACCTACCGGCCGTCGGAAAAGGGCAAGGTGCAAGGCTTCCACGACTTCGTCCTGTTCGGCTCCGTCGCCTGCGCCTCACTGATGTCGGGCATGGTCTACAACGCCTGGGGCTGGGAGATGCTGAACTGGATAGTCTTTCCGGTCACCGTCCTGTGCTTCGTGGCGCTGGGCGCGCTGAAGGTGACGAGCGCGCGCCCGGCTTGACGCCAAACCTATGCGTCCGGCGGCAACACCTGAAGCACCCTCGCTATGAACATATGGAACTCAGCCATGTAGTTGCGCAGGAAGTCCTCGGTGGATTCGACCGTCACTTCGCCGTCGTCCGTTATCAGTCCCGGCGTGAACTGGATATAGGCTTCCGGCGCATTCATCTGGGGTGAGTTGCAGAAGCTCAGAACGCTGCGCAGGCTTTGTTGGGCGACAGCGGTTGCGATGGCGCCCGGCGATGTTCCGATGACGGCGGACGGTTTGCGCGCGAATGAATTCTTTCCATAGGGGCGGCTCGCCCAGTCGATCGCGTTCTTTAATCCGCCAGGGATCGAGCGGTTGTACTCCGGGGTAACGAACAGGACGGCCTGAACGGACGCGATCGCCTTTTTGAAATCCCGGGCGACCGGCGGGAAATCCGCATCATAATCGTAGCTGTAAAGAGGCAGATCCCTGAAGGCGATTTCCGTCATTTCAAGTTCCGGAGGAGCCAGTTGAACGAGCGCCTTCGCGAGCTTGCGGTTGATGGATTCCCGGGCAAGACTTCCGATGAGGTAGCCGACTTTGTGTATGGCCATGACACGCTCTCCGTGTTTGCCACCCGCACCCTATGGCATTATCCGCCAGATGGCAGCAGATCGCCAGCGTCGCCTCAAAATCGGCCTTCCGAACAAAAATATTGCGCTGATCCCCCTTGTTATGAAACCGTGTGCCCCGACTGGCCGTTGAAGCCATGCTCATATGCGGTCATCGCGTTTCGGTTCATAGCTAGGGGTTCCACAATGTTTTCAGTCAAGTTTCTGGCCGGCGCGGCATTGGCGCTCGGCATCACGGTGGCTTCCGCCAATGCCCAGGTGGTTGTCTCTTCGAAGATCGACACCGAGGGCGGCGTGCTCGGCAACATCATCCAGCTCGTCCTCAACGCCAACAACATCAAGACATCGGACCGCATCCAGCTCGGCGGCACGCCGGTGGTGCGCAAGGCGATCACCGCTGGCGAGATCGACATCTATCCCGAATACACCGGCAACGCCGCCTTCTTCTTCGAGAAGGCCGACGACCCGGTCTGGAAGGATGCCGCCAAGGCCTATGAAACGGCCAAGAAGCTCGACTACGACGCCAACAAGATCGTCTGGCTGTCGCCGTCGCCCGCAAACAACACCTGGGCGATTGCGCTGCGCAAGGAAGTCGCCGAGACCAACAAGCTCGCCACGCTCACCGACTTCGGCAAATATGTCGCGGGCGGCGGTCAGGTGGTGCTGGCGGCTTCTGCCGAGTTCGTCAATTCGGCGGCTGCACTGCCGGCCTTCCAGACCACCTATGGCTTCACGCTGAAGCCGGACCAACTGATCACTCTCTCAGGCGGCGACACCGCGGCAACCATCGCCGCGGCCGCCAACCAGACCAACGGCGCCAATGCGGCCATGGTCTACGGCACCGATGGCGGCATCGCACCGTCCGGGCTCGTCGTGCTCGACGACGACAAGGGCGTGCAGCCGGTCTACCAGCCGGCGCCGATCATCCGCGAAGCGGTGCTGAAGCAACATCCCGAGATCGAGACGCTGCTGAAGCCGGTCTTCGCCAAGCTCGACCTCGTCACGCTGCAGGAGCTGAATGGTCGCGTGCAGGTCGGCGGCGAGCCGGTCAAGGGCGTCGCCGAGGACTTTTTGAAGAAGAACGGCTTCCTGAAGTAGGACGATTCCGGCGCGCCGCTTTCGTGGCGCGCCGGATCGACTGACGGGGGAGGGCGTGAACATCCGCTTCGACAAGCTCGGCGTGGTCATCGCCGCTATATCAGCCTACGCGGCTTTTGCCGCGCCCTTTGCCACGTTCCGTGCCAACCGCATCGTCCCCGGCCAGGCGCGCTCGATTCTCGAGGCGCTGCCGGCAACCACCGGGACGCTGCTGCTCGTCATGATCGTCGCCGCAGCACTCATCGCGCTGTTCAAGACACCGCTTTCGCTGCGCCTTGCCGCCAGCGTGGTGGCGCTTGCCGCGCTCGCGCTGCTGATCGGCGTCGCCGGAACATTCCTCACGCCGGAGGGCAACACCTTTGCGAGAGTTTCGCCAGCCTCCGGTTTCTGGATTCTGATCTTTGCCTTCACGCTTTTGCTCGCCGATGTGCTGACACGGCTGGACCTGTCGCCATTGGCACGAGTTGGCGTGCTTGCGGTCTCGGCTTTGGCGATCGGGCTGCTGTTGATTTCGGGAAGCTGGGACAATCTGTCGATCCTGAAGGAATATTTCAACCGCGCCGACAGTTTCTGGGCGGAGGGCTCCAAGCATGTAACGCTGGCGCTAGGGTCGCTGCTTGCGGCAGTGGTCGTCGGCCTGCCGCTGGGCATTCTCTGCCATCGTGTCGAAAGTCTGCGCGCCGGGGTTCTCAACGTGCTCAACATCATCCAGACCATTCCCTCGATCGCGCTGTTCGGCCTGCTGATCGCGCCGCTCGGCTGGGTGGCCACGCATGTGCCGGGGGCTGCCGCGCTCGGCATTCGCGGCATCGGCACCGCACCCGCCTTCGTCGCGCTGTTCCTTTATTCGCTGCTGCCGGTGGTGGCCAACACCGTGGTCGGTCTCGCTGGCGTGCCGCGCGCGGCCAACGACGCCGCGCGCGGCATGGGCATGACCGACAGGCAGCGCCTGTTCGGCGTCGAGTTCCCACTGGCCTTTCCAGTGATCCTGACCGGCATTCGCATCGTCTTGGTGCAGAACATCGGCCTCGCCACCATTGCCGCGCTGATCGGCGGCGGCGGTTTCGGCGTATTCGTCTTCCAGGGTGTGGGCCAGACGGCGATGGACCTTGTGCTGCTCGGCGCGGTGCCAACGGTCGCGCTCGCCTTTGCCGCCGCCATCATCCTCGATGCGGTGATCGAAATGACCGCCACCAGGCGCAGGGTTGAAACGGCATGATCGAGATCGAAGGCATTACCAAGCGCTATGACGCGACGACCGTGGTCGATGACGTGTCGATGGTCATCGAGCCGCGCACCATCGCCGTCATTGTCGGCACGTCCGGGTCCGGCAAGACGACGCTGCTGCGCATGATCAACCGGCTGGTCGAGCCGACCTCGGGCATCATCAAGCTCGACGGCGCCGACAATCGTTCGCTGCCCGGCTATGAGCTGCGCCGCAGCATCGGCTACGCCATCCAGGGCCACGGCCTGTTCCCGCATCGCACGGTGGCGCAGAACATTGCCACCGTGCCGGTGCTGCTCGGTTGGGACAAGGACCGCATCAAGGCCCGGGTCGACGAACTGATGACGCTCTATCAGCTTGACCCCGAAGCCTTCGGGCCGCGCTATCCGCACGAACTGTCCGGCGGCCAGCAACAGCGCGTCGGCGTTGCCCGCGCGCTCGCCGCCGAGCCCAACGTGCTGTTGATGGACGAACCGTTCGGCGCCCTCGACCCGATCATCCGCAACAAGGCGCAGGAAGATCTGCTGGCGATCCAGAAGCGCTTCGGCACCACCATCATCCTGGTCACCCACGACATGGAAGAGGCCGTGCATATGGGCGACAAGATCGCGGTCATGGATGCCGGCAAGCTGGTGCAATACGCCAAGCCCGCCGAGATCCTGGCAAAGCCGGCAAGCGCCTTCGTCGAGACCCTGGTCGGCGCCAGCGAAAGGCCGTTCCGGCTGCTGTCGCTCGGTCGGGTCCGCGATGCCGTGGAGAAGGGCTCCGCCGAAGGCGAGGCGATCCCCGGCGACGCCAGCCAGCGTGACGCGCTGGCCGAATTGTTGTGGACGGGCCGGCCGGCGCTGCCGGTCAAAGGCGCCGATGGCAAGCCGCTTGGCCGCGTCACCGTCGACGGGCTGGTGAAGCGCGCGGCGAGGCCCGCATGAAGGCCTGGCTTCCATCGCTGCTCAGACTTGCCCTGGTGATGCTGCTCGTTGCCTTCGTCACCAATCCCGGCTGGTTCGTGCCGCTGCTGAAGCCGCTGACCGAAAACAATGCGCCGGTGATCTACAACCAGGGCAGCCTGCTGACGCTGACATTGCTGCATTTGCGCACGGTTCTGATCGCCACCGTGGCAGCAACCATCGTTGCGGTGGCGCTTGCCATCCTGGTCACCAGGCCCGCCGGCGCCGAATTCCTGCCGCTGTCGCGCAGCCTGGTCAACATCGGCCAGACCTTTCCGCCCGTGGCGGTGCTGGCACTCGCCGTGCCGGCCGTCGGCTTCGGCGAGAAGCCGACACTGATCGCGCTGTTTCTCTATGGCCTGCTGCCGATCTTCGAGAACGCGCTGACCGGCCTGACGACGCTACCTGCC
>NZ_RZPF01000518.1:0-4842 GCF_004022735.1 Mesorhizobium sp. M7A.F.Ca.AU.001.01.1.1 | reverse complement strand
AGCTGAAGCCGCGTCGGATTGCCGAGCGCTTCAAGCTGCGCGGCTGCTTTTTCGAGTCTCATGGAAATAAGCTACGCAGCACTTTTCGCGCCGTCAACCCAATTTCGAAAATTATGGAAATAGCGTCAACCGGGGCGCTTGCCCGAGGCGTAAATGACCACCTCGCCATCCTCCTTGGTGAACGTGCCGATGTCCGGATTGGGCAGAATGTCCAGCACCTTTTCCGACGGCCGCGCCAGCACGACGCCGAGCGGACTGACGACGATCGGCCGGTTGATCAGGATCGGATGTGCCAGCATGAAATCGAGGATCTGCTGGTCGGACCATTTCGGGTCGGCAAGGCCGAGTTCGGCATAGGGTGTGCCCTTCTCGCGCAGCAGGGCGCGCGGTGTAATGCCCATCGCCGCGATCAGGTCGACCAACCTTTCGCGCGATGGCGGCGTCTTCAGATATTCGATCACCTCCGGCTCCTCGCCCGACTGGCGGATCATGGCCAACGTGTTGCGCGACGTGCCGCAATCGGGATTGTGGTAGATGGTGATGGTCATTTCGAGGTCCTCTCAGCCGACATGGTATTCCGGACGGCGCCGCCCATCTCGTACCAGCCCTTGCTGCGGTTCACGATCCACACCACCGACAGCATGACCGGAACCTCGATGAGCACCCCGACCACAGTGGCAAGGGCCGCGCCAGAATTCAGCCCGAACAGCGCGATCGCGGCGGCCACCGCCAGCTCGAAGAAGTTCGACGCGCCGATCAGCGCCGATGGTCCAGCCACGCAGTGTCGTTCGCCGCTGAGGCGGTTGAGCAGATAGGCAAGACCGGAATTGAAATAGACCTGGATCAGGATCGGCACCGCCAGCAGCACGATCACCAATGGCTGCGCGATGATCTGCTCGCCCTGAAAGCCGAACAGCAGCACCAACGTCGCCAGCAAGGCAACCAGCGACAGGGGCTGCAGCGTGGCAAGCAGGGCCTCAAGCCCGGCCTGTCCCCTCGCTGCCAGCAGCCGGCCACGAACCAACTGCGCGACGATCACCGGCGCGACGATGTAGAGTGCGACCGACAGCATCAGCGTGCCCCATGGCACGGTGATCGCCGACAGGCCGAGCAGCAGGCCGACGATTGGCGCGAAAGCAACGATCATGATAGCGTCGTTGAGCGCTACCTGCGACAGCGTGAAATTCGGCTCGCCGCGCGTCAGGTTCGACCAGACGAAAACCATCGCCGTGCACGGCGCCGCGGCAAGGATGATCAGCCCGGCAATGTAGGAATCGATCTGCACGGCGGGCAGCCACGGCCGGAACAACCAGCCGATGAAGAGCCAGCCCAGCAGCGCCATCGAGAACGGCTTCACCGCCCAGTTGATGAACAGCGTCACGCCGATGCCGCGCCAATAGGTGCCGACCTTGGCCAGCGAGGCGAAATCGACGCGCAAGAGCATCGGCACGATCATCAGCCAGATCAGCACGGCGACAGGAATGTTGACCCTGGCGATCTCGGCCAACGCGATGGCGCCGAACACGCCCGGCAGCAGATGGCCAAGCGCGATGCCCGCGACGATGCACAGTGCCACCCACACCGTCAGATATTTCTCGACGAAGCCGATGCCGGGCCGCACCGCCTCAGCTGTGTTCAGAGCATGATCGGTCATGATGGCTTCCTTGTTCGAACGGCGCGCGGCGGACAGTCACAAGCCCCTCAGCAGTCACAGGTCACGGCATTGATGACCGGGCGGCAGAGCTCCGGCGCGCCATTGCAGCAATCTTCCATCAGATAGGCCAGCAGGTCGCGCAAGCCGGTCATGTCGGCGACATAGCGCACGGTCCTTCCGTCGCGTTCGGGACGGATCAGCCCGGCATGGGCGAGCACCTTCAGATGCGCCGACATGGTGTTCTGGACCGTGTCCAGCCTCGTTGCGATCTCGCCGGCTGGAATGCCTTCCGGGCCGGCACGCACGAGCAGCCGGAAGACATCCAGCCGCGTCTCCTGGCCAAGTGCGGCCAGCGCGTTCAAAGTGCCCTTCCTATTCATATATCCGAATCCTTGGATTTATGGATTCGTGAATATCGACTCCCCCGCGATCTGTAAAGGATGTCCGCCGCTATGATGTGACGGCAAGCACCTTTCCCGTATCGTGCTGGCGCACGAAGTCCACCCGGGCACCATCCCAGTGGTAGCTGTAGTGGCGGCCCTGCACTGGAATGGCAATGACATCGGGCCAGAAGATGCCGATGCAGCCGCCGCCCGGCATGCGCACGCTGTTCCACACCAGCCCGTCGCTGCCTGCTGCCCGCAGCGCCCGCCCTTCCGCCTGCGAGGCGGAATAGTCGTCCGGGTCGAGCACGCCGGGCACGGCGTTGACGTCATCGAGGTCGCGGTCGACGTTGCCGATCAGCACGCGGAAATCCGCCGTCCAGCCCGGCCCTTCGTTGGTGGCGCGCATGAATTTCTGATGGTGGTGAATGGTCTCGGCCAGCGCCACCTCCTCGCTGTCACCCGCATAATAAATCCCGTAGCTGCCATCCGAGAAGCGGCCTGGTCTGAGCGTCGAGCAATGCACGAAGGGCGCCATCACGAAACTGGCGCCGGGGCCGGAAATCCGCCTTGCGGCCGAAACCTTGCCGAGATCGCCGATCTCGAACCTTATGCGTGGGTTTGTCTTCGCCTCGACGGCGGCAAGCGCCTCCCAGTCGCGCGGGTCGGCAATGTCTTCGAACAGGTCGATCGGTGGGTGGATGGAACGGATGATGCGGAAGGTCTGGTGCCAGTCGACGCGGCGACGGACCGCAAGCCCACTCACCATGCACCACGCTCCGCATCGAGCCATTCGCGCATCGCCGAGAGATCGGAGATTTCGCCGCGCAGCATCAGGTCGAGCGCCGACTGGCCGCCAAAGGTGGCATTGGGCTTGCGGATCCAGGCATAGCCGCGCGCCGGTTCCGTGAAGAGGTAGCGCAGGCCCTTGTGGATGCCCATCAGATGCGCCATGCGGGTGCGCAGGTCGCGGTCGATCCTGCCGATGCCACCTTCCTTCGCCCCAGTCTTCCAGCGTGCCCAGGTGCGCGCCGACATACCGCCGAGCAGGATGCAGGCCTCCAGGTCGGTGAGGTTCCAGGCCTTGAACAGATTGACCGTTGTGCGCGCCAGCGCGCCCGCTTCTTCATCCGAGATAGCGGCTCCGAACGTGGCCGGCGTGGTGACGATGGATTGAAGCTGCATTGCGTTCACCTTGCTGATTGGCAGATATATAGCATGTATTTGCCAATTGGCAAGAATGCGGAGATGGCAAGGCTTGGCTGCAAAATGAAAAGGCGCGGCCCACACCGCAGGCCGCGCCCTTTATTGCATCACACTGTACGGTGCCTACTCAGCCGCTTCATATCCCGCGATGCCCTTGATCTCGAGGAAATCCTCAAGTCCGTATTCGGCATATTCGCGGCCATTGCCCGACTGCTTGTAGCCGCCGAACGGCAGGCCGGCGTCCCACTGGGGATAGTTGATGTAGACATTGCCGGTGCGCATGCGCGCCGCGACTTCGCGCGCCTTCTTCATGTCCTTGGCCTGGATGTAGGAGGCGAGGCCATAGACGGTGTCGTTGGCGGTCTCGACCACCTCGTCGACGCTGTCATAGGGCATGATCGCCAGTACCGGCCCAAAGATCTCCTCGCGCGCGATGCGCATGTCGTGGGTAACGTCGGCGAACACCGTCGGCCTGACATAGTAGCCGCGGTTGAGTTCGGCCGGACGGCCGGGGCCGCCGGCGACCAACGTCGCACCCTCGTCGATGCCGGCCTGGATCAGGTCCTGGATCTTGTCGAACTGAACTTGGCTGACGACCGGGCCGAGCTTGGTGCCGGCAGCGTCGGCCGGACCGACGGTGAATTTTTCCGCCGCAACCTTGGCATAGCCGGCCGCCTCGTCATGGCGCTCGCGCGGCACGAACATGCGCGTTGGCGCGTTGCAGGACTGGCCGCTGTTGCTGAAGCAACCGGCCACGCCCTTGCTGACCGCGCTTGCGAGGTCGACGTCGGGGAACAGAATGTTGGCCGACTTGCCACCAAGCTCCTGATGCACGCGCTTGACCGTGTCGGCAGCGGCCTTGGCCACCAGGATGCCGGCGCGGGTCGAACCGGTGAACGACATCATGTCGATGTCAGGATGGCTGGACAACGCCTGGCCGACGCCCGGTCCGTCGCCATTGACGAGGTTGAAGACGCCCTTCGGCACGCCGGCCTCGTCGAGGATCTCGGCGAAGATGATGGCGTCGAGCGGCGCGATCTCGGATGGCTTGAGCACCATGGTGCAGCCGGCGGCGAGCGCCGGACCCACCTTGCAGGTGATCTGGTTGAGCGGCCAGTTCCACGGCGTGATCAGCCCGACGACACCGATCGGCTCCTTGACCACGAGATGATTGCCCTTCACGTGGCGGAATTCGAAAGCCTTCAGCGTCTCGGCCATTTTGGTCAGATGCGCCAGCCCAATGCCGACCTGGCTGTCCAACGCCATCTGGCGCGGCGCGCCCATCTCGCGCGACACGGCAACCGCAAGATCGCCACTGCGCTTCTTGTAGACCGCGATGATGCGATTCAACAGGTCGAGCCGCTCGCTAACTTCGGTGAAACCAAAGCCGTTGAAGGCGCGCTTGGCGGCAGCCACCGCCTTGTCGACATCGGCCTTGGAGCCGAGCGAAATCTGCGCAAAAGCGTCCTCATTCGAGGGATCGATGACGTCCAATGGGTTGGGCACAACAGGATCGACCCACGCGCCATCGATGTAGAACTGCAGATTGTGTGACATGGTTTTCTCCTTGGCCGCATGGTCGCGCCGGGCCGTCATATC
>NZ_RZPF01000517.1:0-4843 GCF_004022735.1 Mesorhizobium sp. M7A.F.Ca.AU.001.01.1.1 | reverse complement strand
GACAGAAGATGCGCTCAAGCCCATTGCCGGAGAGATTTAAATCGGCAGCGCCAGATCGGCCTGGCTCTGTAAAATCTGGGAGCCGGTCGCGATTGGCCGGAACCAAACAGAACAGCCGTAATTATCAGCCGAGGGAAGCAACCGCATAGGAAGCGGAACGATGGCTGAAATTCTTGAAACTTGGCAGTTCAAGGTTGCGCTTCAAACGTGCTGAGAAATCGTTGAGGCGCGCAAAGGAAGAAGCGGACAGGAAAAATGGCGTGGTGAATATCGCCCTGTGCTGCAGGGTCCGGGCAGCTCAACAGCGCGTGACGGAGGCCTCGGGAGCGCCAGACCAATATCTATACGCGGGCGGCCTCCAAATCACCCCCGAATGGACATGAAATGGCGAGGAGTTGCCGTCATGACAATACTGTTTGAGCCGCTGGACTCGGATTACCATAAGCGCAGCGTGCTTTACCACGCCACGCGGTTGTCGATGCTCCACGATCGAATGCTGATGCGTTTCGACAAGGTAGACGAAGCGGCCGATAAGGTTGAAGCCGCAGCGGCCGTGCTGGTCGATATCACCCACGGCTCTGCCCTTGACGCGTTCCAGAACTCGGTGTTGCGGATTTCAGATGGAAACGGGTCAGACCCTCGGCCTCTGATCTGCGAGGAATGGCCGCAAGCGTTCGGCGGCTAGGGGGAAGGTCCCGCATCCGCGCCCGATGGGCAGGGCTCTCGCGGGTGTCCCGCCAAACTTGCGATTCGGGTCCAAGGTTCCGCTCAGAAGCCTGCCACGTTTCGGCAGCATTCTCGTTGGTGCGCGCTCTTCGCCCAACCGGCCCCAGTCGCCCCACTTCACGCTCAAGCCAGCTTCGCCTGACGGACGCGTCCTGCCCCTCGGGCATTTACGTTTTGATAACCCTCCTGAGTTTGAAGACAAAACCTATCGGCTCCTTTTGCCTTGCATCGTGTTAGGGCTTGGAACAAACCAACGGAGCTGCAAGCAAAATGGCCGCCGTAACCAATGCCAAGGGCGTTCCGCTCCCCTATAGTGGGTCCTCCGCAAGGTGGTACTCGGCGACGAATTCGGGCCCGGCCCTCTACGGCAGCATCTACGACGATTCGCTGTATGGCGACGGCAGCGTCAGCGTTACGATGTATGGCGGCCAGGGCGACGATATCTACTACCTGTACTCCGCGAAAAACAAAGCGGCGGAGCTGCCCAACGAGGGCATCGATACGATCTCGACCTGGATGAGCTACAGGCTGCCGGCGAATTTTGAGAATCTGACGGTCACCGGCGATAAACAATATGCCTTCGGAAACGCATTGAACAATATCGTCGTCGGCGGTTCCGGCCAGCAGACGCTCGACGGCTTGAAGGGCGACGACGTTCTCAAGGGTGGCTCCGGCGCTGACATTTTCGTCGTCAAACCAGGCAATGGCAGCGACCTTATTCTCGACTTCGGCGCCGACGACACCGTGCGCGTCGGAGGCTACGGCTTCCTCTCTTTCGACCAGGTGCACGCCGCCATGGTGCAGTCGGGATCGAACGTCCGACTTACCCTGTCGCCAACCGAGTTTCTCGTCTTCGAGAACAAGACCATCGACCAGTTCAGCGCCAACCAGTTCGATCTCGCCCTGGACAAGTCGCATCTGACGCTCACCTTCTCGGACGAGTTCAATACGTTGAACCTGCACAGCGGTTCTAGCGGGACCTGGGATACGAACTTCTGGTGGGGTGCTCCGAACGGCAGCTCGCTCACCACCAACAGCGAGCTTCAGTGGTATATCGACACCAGCTACGCCCCCACGAGTTCGGTCAACCCGTTCAGCGTACAGGACGGTGTTCTCACCATTACGGCCGCCCGGGCTCCCGATGCGATCAAGCCCTACATAAACAACTATGATTACACGTCAGGTCTGCTGACGACCTACCATTCCTTCGCACAGACCTACGGCTATTTCGAAATTCGAGCCGACATGCCCGAAAAGCAGGGTGCATGGCCGGCCTTCTGGCTTCTTCCGGCGGATGGCTCCTGGCCGCCGGAACTGGACGCAGTGGAGATGATCGGCCAGGATCCCAACAAGCTCACCCTGACCAGCCACTCGAATGCCACGGGGTCGCATACAAAAGTGACCTCGACCGTATATGCAGCGGATACCGCAGGGTTCCACAAATATGGGGTGCTTTGGACCCCAAGCGAACTGGTCTGGTATTTCGACGATGTCGAAGTTGCCCGCGCACCAACGCCTGCCGACATGCACAAGCCAATGTATATGCTGGTCGACCAGGCTGTCGGCGGCATGGCGGGAGCGCCCGCCGACGGGCTTGCCACCCCTTCTGAAATGCACGTCGACTATGTTCATGCCTACGCGCTGAATGACTGGTTCATCTAGGTGCCATGCTGGAAGATGGAGTGAAACCGACATCCTTCACCAACTGGTCTCGAACGCGTTCATTGCCGCTTGCCGCCGCACTAGGCCCGAGGTGAAGGACGATGTCTCACTCCCGCCCTTCTGAGCCGCCGCGAACAACGCTCACGGCCGTATTGGCTTCCTTTCGGCGGGCATTCGCCGGCATCGCCTTGATGAGCGGGGTCGTCAATGTCCTGGCGCTGACCGGCTCGTTCTTCATGCTGCAGGTCTACGATCGCGTCATCCCCGGCCGCAGCGTGCCGACGCTTGTCGGCCTTTGCTTGTTTGCGGGCACGCTGTTCCTCTTCCAGGGCGTTCTTGAGCTGATCCGATCGCGGCTGCTGGTGCGTATCGGCATGGCGCTCGATGCGCGGCTCAGCGGGCAGGTCTACACCGCACTGATGCGTCTGCCGTTGCGCACGAAGCTTCCCGGCGATGGCTTGCAGTCATTGCGGGACCTCGATCAGGTCCGATCGTTCCTGTCGAGCGCTGGGCCGACCGCGCTGTTCGACCTGCCCTGGATGCCGCTTTATCTCGCAATCTGTTTCCTGTTCCATTTCTGGATCGGCATGACCGCGCTCTTGGGCGCCATCATTCTGTTTGCCCTGACCTTACTGGCGGAACTACGCACGAGGGAGACGGCGAAACGTGCTAACAGCCAGGCCGCTTCGCGCAACACACTGGCGGAAGCGACACGCCGCAACGTCGAGGTGCTTCAGGCAATGGGTTTTGGCCCACGCATTGCCGATCGCTGGTCTGCCGTCAACGACGACTATCTCAAGACGAATGCCAAGGCGAGCGATTTGGCGGGGACGCTCGGAACGATTTCGAAAGTCGTGCGCATGATGCTTCAATCCGGCATCCTGGCGATCGGCGCCTGGCTCGTCATCCATCAGGAGGCAACAGGAGGCATCATGATTGCCAGCTCGATCATAATGAGCCGGGCGCTGGCACCGATTGAACTCGCGATCGTGCATTGGAAGAGCTTCGTCAGCGCCCGCCAGGCCGGGGCCCGCCTCACCCACCTTCTGGGGCTGCTGCCCGAGGCTGCAACAACTGTCTCGCTGCCGCCGCCGTCGTTTCGCCTCTCGGTAGAGCGCATCAGTGTGGCGCCGCCGGGCGAGCGCCGCCTTGTCGTCCAGGATGCGGGCTTCGTGCTGGAGAAGGGCGCCGGCCTCGGCATCATCGGTCCGAGCGCTTCGGGAAAATCCTCGCTCGTCAGAGCCATCGCCGGCGTCTGGCTGCCAGTGCGCGGTACCGTCAGGCTCGACGGTGCGACGCTCGACCAGTGGTCGTCGGAAGACCTAGGCAAGCATGTCGGTTATCTGCCGCAGGATGTCGAGCTGTTCGACGGCACCATTGCCGAGAACATAGCTCGCTTCGAACCCCGGCCCCCCTCGGACAAAATACTGACCGCTGCGCGCGCCGCCGGTGTTCATGATCTGGTGGTTCACCTGCCTGAAGGTTATGAAACGCGCATTGGCGAGGCCGGGTCGGCGCTTTCGGCGGGCCAGCGACAGAGGGTCGCTTTGGCGCGTGCTCTCTATGGCGATCCGTTTCTTGTCATACTCGACGAGCCGAATTCCAATCTCGATGCCGATGGCGAAGCCGCCTTGACGGCGGCGATCCAAGGCGTGCGCGACAGAGGCGGCATGGCCATCGTGGTGGCGCATCGCCCGAGTGCATTGCAAAGTCTTGACCAGATCCTTGTCATGACGAACGGCAGCATTCAGGCCTTTGGCCCGAAGAATGAGATCATGACCAATGTGACCCGTCCCATCAGCGTTCCGTTGAAAGTTGTCCCAAGTCCTGAAGAGGCGGCGCTCTGATGCCGGAGAGGGCGACATCGGTGGTCGACCGGGCCATTCGACGTTATCTGCTTGGCGGCATTGCGACCTCCATCCTACTGGTCGGTGGAGCGGGCAGCCTTGCCGCCGTGATCGACCTCTCTGGCGCGGTCATTGGATCGGGAAAGCTGGTTGTCGATTCCAGCGTCAAAAAGGTGCAGCATCCGACGGGCGGCGTGGTCGGCCAAATCTTCGTGCGCGAAGGCGATGCCGTGCAAGCGGGACAGGTTCTGATTCATCTGGATGAAACAGTCACCCGCGCCAATCTGGCCATTGTCACCAAGAGCGCGGATGAACTCGATGCCCGCCTGGCACGTCTCAAGGCCGAGCGCGATGGTGCGGACGCCATCGGTTTTCCGCCGTCGCTGATGTCTCGGCGGGACGATCCGGATGTCAGCGGAACAATGGCCGGAGAGCAGTCGCTCTTCGAGTTCCGCCGGCAGGCACGCGCTGGCCAGAAGGCGCAGTTGGCGGAACGTATCTCCCAGCTCGCCGAAGAAGTCTCCGGCCTGACCGAGCAAAAGGACGCCAAGAGCCAGGAAATCAAGCTGATCGGAACCGAGCTCGCGGGCATGCGCACATTATGGGAG
>NZ_RZPF01000516.1:0-4853 GCF_004022735.1 Mesorhizobium sp. M7A.F.Ca.AU.001.01.1.1 | reverse complement strand
GAACAGGATCGCTCTTGCCGCCGCCGCCATCCTCGTTGCCACTGGTGCCGCTTTTGCCGGCAGCGACAACTATGGTTCGGACAATGTCAATCAGCCGGCCGTCACCTCGCACGCGGTCAATGTCGACCACAGCTACACGGCTTCGACCCACAGGCAGGTCAAGCACCGCGACCTCACGCTGACGCCCGATTCGGTCCAGCCGGAATCCGGTCAGGGCAACTGGGGAAACTGACGGCTCAAGCGGATGTGCGGCGGGCTTGACCCGCCGCACCTGCCATGGACACTAGCCCAGGTCCTTCGGCCGCGGGCCCAGGTCCTTGGGCCGCAAGCAATGTGTCAGCCGGGCGGGGGACACGACGGACCAATCGCCTTTGAAGACCACCCGGGCGAGGGCTCCCGTCGGGAATTTTTCCTCAAGTCTTGCGATCGCCTTGGCGTCTGACCCCGGCCCGGCAAGCTGTCTGGCCAACTGCTCCAGGCCCGGATTGTGGCCAATTACCAGCAAGCTGCCGCTCGAAGCGTCGGTTTGACCAATCTGGCTCAGAATGTCCGCCGCTGAAGCATCGTACAGCGCCTTGAGGAATGCGACCTGGGGCGGGACGGGCAATTCCGCCGCCACAAGCCGCCAGGTGTCGCGGGTGCGCAGCGCCGCCGACACCAGCGCCAGGTCCGGCAGCCAGCCGCGCGTCGCAAGCTCGCGCCCCATCAACCGGGCTGCCTTCACTCCGCGTTCGGCCAAGGGCCGGTCGAAATCATCGAGATCAGGGTCGTCCCAGCTGGATTTGGCGTGACGAAGCAGGAGAAGCTGTTTCATCGCCGCTCTAAGCTCAAGGCGTGATGCGCGCCAGATGCTCGAGGTCGGCTTCCTCGCGCAGCGGATCCGGGGCCATCACCACCGAGGTGCCGTTGTCGGCATCGTCGGCAAAGTGGGCAAGCACGGTGCGGCCGGACTCCATGCGCGCCTTGCCTTCGGCGACCAGCCCCAGCGCCAGCGGATAGAGCCGGTGTTCGGTCTTCAGCACGCGGGCTGCCAATGTATCGGCGGTGTCGCCGACCATCACCGGCACGGCTGCCTGTGCGATGATCGGGCCGTCATCCATCTCGGAGGTGACGAAGTGCACGGTGCAGCCATGGATGCGGATGCCGGCGGCCAGCGCGCGCGCATGGGTGTCGAGCCCCTTGAAGGCCGGCAGCAGGGCAGGGTGGATATTGATCATGCGGCCCTGCCATTTCTGGACGAAGCCGGGGCTGAGGATGCGCATATAGCCGGCCAGCGCCACGATCTCGGCGTTGAAGGCGGTAAGGGCCGCGTCGATGGCGGCGTCATGCGCCTGCTTGCTGCCGTGGTCGGCACGTGAGACGACCTGCGTGGCGATGCCGCGCGCCCTGGCGATGCCGAGCCCGGCGGCATCCGCCTTATCGGAAATGACACCGACGATCTCGGCCGGGAACGACGGGTCGCTGGCCGCGGCAATCAGCGCGGTCATGTTGGAGCCGCGTCCCGAGATCAGGACAACGGTGCGTTTCCTCTGCGCGCTCATAGGCCGATCGAACCCCGATAGATGACGCCTGCGTCGCGGCGCGGCACGATGCGGCCGATCGGCGTCACCGTCTCGCCGGCTTCCTGTAGCACGGCCGCGACCTGCGCTGCCTGGCCGGACGCGACCGCCAGGATCATGCCGATGCCGCAATTGAAGGTGCGCATCATTTCTTCCGGCGCCACGCCGCCGGTCTTGGCCAGCCACGAAAACACGGGAGGAACGTCGATCGCCTCGAGGTCGAGCTCGGCCGAAAAATCCTTGGGCAGCACGCGTGGAATGTTTTCCGGGAAGCCGCCGCCGGTGATGTGGGCGAGCGCCTTGATACCATGCGTGTTGCGGATCGCCTTGAGAATCGACTTGACGTAGATGCGGGTCGGCTCGAGCAGTGCTTCGGCCAGAGTGGCCTCGTCGTTGAACGGTGCCGGATCGCTCCACGACAGACCGCTGACGGCGACGATGCGGCGCACCAGCGAATAGCCGTTCGAGTGCAGGCCGGAGGAAGCCAGGCCCAGCAGCACGTCGCCTTCGACAATGTCATCGGTGGGCAGCAATTGGCCGCGTTCGGCGGCACCCACCGCAAAGCCGGCGAGGTCGTAGTCGTTGCCGTGATACATGCCGGGCATCTCGGCGGTCTCGCCGCCGATCAGCGCGCAGCCGGCCTGGCGGCAGCCCTCGGCAATGCCGCCGACGATCGCGGCACCCTGGTCGGGATCGAGCTTGCCGGTGGCGAAATAGTCGAGGAAGAACAGCGGTTCGGCACCTTGCACGACGATGTCGTTGACGCACATGGCGACGAGGTCGATGCCGATCGTGTCGTGCTTGCCGGCATCGATGGCGATCTTGAGCTTGGTGCCGACGCCGTCATTGGCCGCCACCAGCACCGGATCGGTAAACCCGGCCGCCTTGAGGTCGAACAGGCCGCCGAAACCGCCGATCTCGCCATCGGCGCCCGGCCGGCGCGTCGCGCGCACCAGCGGCTTGATCTTCTCGACCATGAGATTGCCGGCATCGATATCGACACCGGCCTCGGCATAGGTGAGCCCGTTCTTGCGCTTGTTCACGTCGCGCTTGCTCATTTCTGGTGCCCGTTCAGCAATTTTCCTTGTCGCGGGCTCTTCGCATGAACGGTTTCTGTCCGCAAGGATAACGGCCATCTCGGCCTACAAAACCGTGGACAGCGCGCACGTACAGGCGCTCGTGATTGGCGAAAGCCAAGCTGAAGGCCGCTCCCGTGCGGGGAGATCGGCAGCTCCTCCCTTGTTGCCACCCGCCATCTTCATCATCTATCTCCGACCAAGAGGAGGTGCCAGGCATTTGACCATCCCCAACCTGATCACCATCCTGCGCCTTGTCCTGGTGCCGGCGGTGGTGCTGGCGATGCTGCAGGCGCGCTGGGACTGGGCTTTTGCCGGGTTCCTCGTCGCCGGCATTTCGGACGGCGTCGATGGCTTCATCGCCCGCCGTTTCAATCAGCAGTCCACGCTCGGCGCCTATCTCGATCCGATCGCCGACAAGCTGCTGCTGGTTTCGGTGTTCGTGGTCATGGGCCTCATCGGGCAATTGCCGCTGTGGCTGGTCGTCACCATGGTGTCGCGCGACGCGTTGATCGTCTGCGCGGTCCTGCTGTCCGCCGTCATGGCCCATCCGGTCGAGATGAAACCGCTTTTCGTGTCGAAGGCCAACACCGCCATCCAGATCGTGCTGGCGGCGGTTGTGCTGGGTGAGCTTGCCCTGTCGGTTCATCTCGACCCGCTGAGGCCGGTTCTCATATTGCTGTCCGGGGTCTTGACCGTGGCTTCGGCCGCAGCCTATCTCGTGACTTGGCTGAGGCACATGAGCTGACATGACGAAGGCTCCACTCCGGACATCCGAGACAGAAGCGGCGGCGATCGAGGCCGCGGCCGCCGACATCGCCGCGTCCGCGACCTTTCGCCGCCAGATCTTCTTCTGGCTGGCCGGCGCCGCGCTGCTGGCGCTTTTCCTCTATGTCTTCAGCGCCATCCTGCTGCCCTTCGTCGCCGGCATGGTGCTTGCCTATTTCCTCGATCCCGTTGCCGACCGGCTGCAGCGGCTCGGCCTGTCGCGTTTCATGGCGACGGTGGTCATCCTCATCACCTTCCTCATCGTGCTGGTCCTGGCCTTTGTCATCCTCATTCCGGTTCTGGCCACGCAGATGGCCGATTTCGCCGGCAAATTGCCGGAATATCTGACCCGGCTGCAAAGCCTGATCACCTCGTTCGATCCGAAATGGCTGGAGCAGAAGTTCGGCGTCAACGCCAATAGCTTGCGCGACGGGCTGAATTCGCTGCTGACCTCCGGCTTCGGTTTTGTCACCACCGTCTTCACCTCGCTGTGGAGTTCCGGCATGGCGCTGGTTTCTGTGGTCAGCCTGTTCGTGGTGACACCGGTGGTCGCCTTCTACATGCTGCTCGACTGGGACCGCATGGTGGCGGTCATCGACGGCTGGGTGCCACGCGACAACGTCCAGACCGTGCGCGCCATCGCACGGGACATCAACACCGCCACGGCAGGCTTCGTGCGTGGCCAGGGCACGCTGTGCCTGGTGCTGGGCGCCATGTATGCCACCGGGCTGACGCTGACCGGACTGAACTTCGGCATCCTCATCGGCCTGTTCGCCGGGCTGATTTCCTTCATCCCCTATGTCGGCTCGCTGACCGGGCTGGTGCTGGCCGTCGGCGTCGCCTTCGTCCAGTTCTGGCCGGACTGGACGATGATCGTCGCGGTCGCGGTCGTGTTTTTCATCGGCCAGTTCATCGAGGGCAACATCCTGCAGCCGCGGCTGGTCGGCAAGAGCGTCGGCCTGCACCCGGTATGGCTGATGTTTTCGCTGTTTGCCTTCGGCGCGCTGTTCGGCTTCGTCGGCTTGTTGATCGCGGTGCCGGCTTCGGCCGCCGTCGCCGTGCTGGTGCGGTTCGCAATAGCCCGCTATCTCGAATCGCCGCTCTACAAGGGTCGCGGCGCGGCACCTGTGCCGCAGCTTCCGGCCGATCGCGGCGGCGGCCACCGCACGCAACCGCGTCGCTGAAGTGACTGCCCAGCCAACCGACCCGCCGCGCCAGTTGCCGCTCGACCTCGGCCATGGCACCGGCTATTCGCGTGACGAACTCGTCGTCTCCGGCACCAACAACCAGGCGGTTGCGCTGGTCGACCGCTGGCCGGACTGGCCATCGCCGGTGGTGGTGCTGGCCGGTCCCGCGGGTTCTGGCAAGACGCATCTGGCCTCGATCTGGCGCGCGCGTGCCAATGCGGCGGCGGTCGACGCCAGGCGCATCGGCGACAGCATCGCCAATC
>NZ_RZPF01000515.1:0-4856 GCF_004022735.1 Mesorhizobium sp. M7A.F.Ca.AU.001.01.1.1 | reverse complement strand
GTCTTCTCGCCCAACACATTCGCGGGCGCCCCGCATGGCTGGATGGCGACGCTGACCGAAAAGAGTGCATCGACGGCCGACGACGCCCGCATCCTCAACGCCGTCACCCGCGCCTTCCCGGCGGTGACGACGGTGCGGGTCAAGGACGCGCTCGACATCGTCAACCGGCTGGTCGGACAGCTCGGCACGGCGATCCGGGCGGCCGCTGGCGTGGCGCTGATCGCTTCGGTGCTGGTGCTGGCCGGCGCGCTTGCAGCCGGCAACCGGGCGCGCATCCATGATGCGGTGGTGTTGAAGACGCTGGGCGCGACACGCACGACGCTGATATCGGCCTTCTCGCTCGAATATATGCTGATCGGGCTGGCCACCGCCATTTTCGCGCTGGCGGCGGGCAGCGCAGCCGCCTGGTTCGTCGTCGCGCGCATCATGACTCTGCCGTCGCATTTCATGCCGGAGGTGGCGGTGGCAACCATTCTGTTTTCGCTGGTGATCACGGTCGGCATTGGTCTCGCCGGTACTTGGCGGGTGCTCGGCCACAAGGCAGCACCGGTGCTGCGCAACCTGTGACGACAGGCCCGGAACGGGCATCCTGGATTAAATCTTGGTAAGAAAGCCGTCCGAAAAGCCGAGGAAACGGCGCTTCGCCCTCTCACGAACCGTTACATCCGGTTACGGTCTTGTTCTTGACGCGAATAACCATCATATTTCGCCACAGGCATGCTGGAGCCCTGCCAGCGGCGCCCAGGTCCGGAAGGACCTGACACCGGACGGGGCAGAAGCAATAGAGGACTACAATGGCTGATCCCATTCGCAACTACCAGACGCGCGCCGTGCCCGGCGTCGGCGTCGGTGCCGACATCGATCAGGGCCTGCGCGCCTACATGATCAAGGTTTACAATCTGATGGGGCTTGGCCTCCTCATCACCGGTCTTGCCGCTGTCGGCACGATCATGCTGGCCACCACCACCGATCCGGCTTCGGCTGTCGCGACGCTGCCGAGCGGCGAGATGCTGACGTCCTTCGGCTACGCGATCTTCGGCTCGCCGCTGCGCTGGGTGGTGATGCTGGCGCCGCTGGCCGCCGTGCTGTTCCTGTCGTTCCGCGTCCAGTCGATGAGCGTTTCGGCAGCGCAGACGACGTTCTGGGTCTATGCCGGTCTCGTCGGCCTGTCGCTGTCTTCGATCTTCCTGGTCTACACCACGGCCAGCATTTCACAGACCTTCTTCGCCACGGCCGCCGCCTTCGGTGCGCTGTCGCTGTTCGGCTACACCACCAAGCGCGACCTGACGGCGATGGGCTCGTTCCTGATCATGGGCGTGTTCGGCATCATCATCGCGTCGGTGATCAACATCTTCCTGCAGTCGTCGGCGCTGTCGTTTGCCGTGTCGGCGATCGGCGTGCTGGTCTTCGCGGGCCTCACCGCCTATGACACGCAGAAGATCAAGGAGATGTATTTCGAGGGCGACAGTTCGGACGTTGCCGGCCGCAAGGCGATCATGGGCGCGCTGACGCTCTATCTCGACTTCATCAACCTGTTCATGTTCCTGCTGCAGTTCATGGGCGACCGTCGCTAGTTCAGCATGCTGGACCATCGAGTTCCAAAAGGGCGGCCCAACGGCCGCCCTTTTCTTTTGTGCCGGGCTTTGCTGTTATCGCGAGCAGAGAAATGGCACCCATAAACTATGAGCACTATTACGATTCGACCGGCGACAGCGGCCGACCTCGACAGCATCACCGGCATCTACGCCGACGCGGTCGCCCAAGGCACGGCGAGCTATGAGTTGGAGCCGCCGAGCCGCGCGGAGATGGGTGTTCGATTCGACAGCCTGATGGCCGGCGGCTTTCCCTACCTTGTGGCGGAGAAGGACGGCGCGGTTCTCGGCTACGCCTATGCCGGTGCCTTCCGGCCACGCCCGGCCTATCGCTTCATTGTCGAGGATTCGGTCTATGTCGCGCCCGAGGCCAAGGGCCAGGGCGTCGGGCTCAAGCTGATGCAAAGCCTGATCGAGGCGGTGACGACGGCGGGCTTTCGCCAGATCATCGCGGTGATCGGCGATGGCCGTCCCGACAGCGCCTCGGTGCGGCTGCACGAAAAGCTCGGCTTTCGCCATTCGGGCCGCCTGGAAGGCTCCGGCTACAAGCACGGGCGCTGGCTGGACACGGTGTTCATGCAGCTGTCGCTGAATGGCGGGGCATCGGCGCCGCCCGATCCGAGTTCGCTGCCAGAGCGGAAGTTTCGCCTTAGAGGGGACTGAAGAAGGAACTGAAGAATTGCGCAATTGAAGAACTGAAGAATAAAAAGAAGCGGCGGCAACAGATGACGCCGAGGCCTTTTCTTCAACTCATCAATTCTCCATTTCTTCAATTCCCCTGCTCTAATTCCCTGCTCAGGCTTCGACCAGCTTCAACTTGCTGTCGAACACACCGAGCACGCGGCCGAGTTCCTGGCCGCGTTTCAAGATGCGGCCGCCGGCGGCGATGACGGCAAAGGCGCCCTGCTTGCGGGCCAGTTTCGGATCCTTGACGATCTGGAACAGCGGCACTTCGCTGGTGCGGCGGAAGACGGAAAAGACAGCGCGGTCGGCGAGATGATCGATGGCGTAGTCGCGCCATTCATTGGCGGCGACCATGCGTCCGTAGAGCCTGAGGATCTGGTCCAGCTCGCGTCGGTCGAACCGCACCGGCTGATCGAGACGTTCGCGTCGCGCCTCGTGCAGCGGGATTATTGCGGATGCGTCCCCATCCCCCGTCCCGCCACTGTCATCGGTCATGCCTCGATCCTTCAAAATGAATCTTTGCCAACCAAAGTTGGCGTGTTCGCGACTGAATTGCAAGGCCCGGCGAACCGAGCCCCGCGCCGCGCCGTTTCCGTCACGTCCAGTCACTTTTATGAAACGCCGTGTTGGAATTGGTGATGTTCCGCCACATTTCTGCCTTTTTTTATCCGCGCTCATGCCCCAATGTCCGACGAATTTACCGGCGTTGCCTGAGACGGTTCGGTCCGGCACCGGCTCGTAAACCCCAAGCCCCCCGCCCACGGGTCTGCGTCGGATCGAACCAACCTCGGCTCTTCCTCGGAAGAACCGGGAGCGACGATCCCAAAACCTAAATGACCGGCGTCAGAAGCAAGCTGACGTCGGTTTTTTATTGGCTGGTGATAGGTGAACCTTCGCGCTACCGCGGCAGGGGTTTGAGCGCTCTATCTCAAGGCTTGTGGATGAATGCGGCGCCGAGAATGGGACCGGGCATGCCGTCCTTGCCGACCGACTGCAGCAGCACGGCGCAGCCGCCCTTTTTGGCAATCTCGCTCATCGGCAGTTCGTAGCGCTGTGCCTTGCCATGCCACATGCCGGCGGTCTGGATGCCGGTGACGGCGTTCCAGTAGGTCATCTTGCGGCCGGTATTTTCGCCCTCGCCGACTTTGACCGTCTGCGGCGGGTCGAAATAGACGATGACGACATGGGCGTCGCTGGGGCCGTTGCCGGCATCGCCGGCGTCGATCATCACGCGATCGCTGGTACGGCTGACCTTGACGGCGACGCGCATGCCTTCACCGCTCTTGGCCATGCGGGCGAGCGCACCATCGACCTCGCCGCGGTTGGCGCCGTTGACATGGACGCGGCCATTGATGACGGCCTGCGGCGTATAGACGGAGCGGCTGCCGAAGGCGCGCATATAGTCGTATTGCCGCTCGGTGTTCTCCTTGCGGCCGAGCGTGTCCTGCCAGCCGAGATAGTCCCAGTAGTCGACGTGATAGGCGAGCGCGACGATGTCTTCCTTGGCGGCAAGTTCGGAGAACAGAGTATCGGCCGGCGGGCAGGAACTGCAGCCCTGGCTGGTGAACAGCTCGACCACGCCCAATGGCTTTTCGATCTGGACCCGGTCGGTCTGGGCGCGATCGGATTCGCCGGCATGCCCGGCGCCGGCAGACGCCGAGAAGGCCAGCGCAAGAGCTGCCAGCCACAATGATTTTCGCGAGGCCATGGCCATTCCGATTCCCGCCGGTGATGCCGGCTTTATCTTGATTGCTGAAATATGTGGCAGAACCGGAAGTCAACGGGAAGTCACGTTGCGGTGAAATTTTGCCGTTGCAGCCGACCGCAACGCCGCAATAGGAAGGATCTGCGCTTCAGGATAGAAACCGATTCGGGCGGCAATCGCGATGTGGCAAACGTTTTTGGCGCCGGTCGACCTCTATTGCGAGCGGACCGGCCCGGAATTCTGGTCCGAACCGGTCAACGCCCTGACCAACTTCGCCTTCATCGCCGCCGGCCTGTGGGGCGTGCGCGAGGTGCGAAGGCTGGGCACCGGCGCCTTCGCCGAGGTTCTGGCCTGGTGGGTGGTGGCGATCGGCATCGGCTCGACGATCTTTCACACTTTTGCCACCAAGGGCACGGTCTGGGCCGACGTGCTGCCGATCGCCGGCTTCACGCTGGCCTACACGCTGTTCAATCTGCGTCGCTTCCTCGGCATGCGATGGGGCAAAGCCATCGCCATCTTCATCGCCTTCTATGTGATTGCCGGGGCGATAACCGTTGCCGTGCCGGACTGGCTGCGCCAGGCGTCGAACGGCACGACGGGCTATCTGCCGCCGTTCCTGGCGCTCGCCTTCTTCGGCGCGCTGGTGGCCGCCAGCGGCAATCGCGCCGGCTGGTACAATCTGGCCGGGTCGGCGATCTTCGTGGTGTCCGTCATCTGCCGGATGATCGACCCGCTGGTCTGCGGCGGCTTCCCGCTCGGCACGCACTTCCTCTGGCACATCCTCAACGGGCTGATGCTGGGTGTGTTGTTGGCCGCCGCGGCGCGGTTCGGGAAGCCGAAAGTAAGGGAATAGGGGAATAGGGGAATAGGGGAAT
>NZ_RZPF01000514.1:0-4867 GCF_004022735.1 Mesorhizobium sp. M7A.F.Ca.AU.001.01.1.1 | reverse complement strand
TTCGCCGGCGGCTTCGCGCGGGCCGCTGTTGTCGATCGAGGTGACGCCGGGCCCGGACAGAGTGACATTGGCGCTGCGTGCCAGCCGCGCCAGCACTTCGCCGCGGGACTCCCGGCCGCGCATCGCCAGACGCTCGGCCAGCACTTCAGGCGAGGCAGTGATCTCGACGACGGCCAGGTTGGCATAGCGTTCGCGCAAGGAGGGGATGATCGCGCGCGACACATTGGCGACAGCGACACGGCCATTGGCGACAGACCAGTCGACATCGGCGGGGATGCCGTAGCGCAAGCCGTGTGCTTCCCAGGAAATGGCGAAGGCGCCATCGGCTTCGGCTTCGGCGAAGGCAGCGTCGGCCAGCGTGTCGTGATCCTCGCTTGCGGCATCGCTCGGCCTGGTGATGACCCGGCGGACGAACTCCAGCCGCGTTTCGTCGGCAAAATGGTTGCGGGCGTAGCCGATCACCGTGTCCTTGCCGGCGCCGCTTGGGCCGACGACGGCGACGAAAACGCCATCGCGGATCGGAAACGTCTCGGCCGAAAGTTCCCGCTCGATCAGTGCCGACACCATCATGCCACCCGGCGTCCCTGCCGCCACACGGTGCGCACGACCGGAACATGGTCGTCGACGCGCACCCGCACCAGATCGGCGCGGCGGCCCTGCTCGATGACGCCGCGGTCGGTCAGTCCAACCGCATCGGCCGGGTTTTTCGAGACCATGGCGACGGCCTGCGGCAGGGAAATGCCTTCGACGACATCGCCGAGGAAGAACGCCGACTGGATCAGGCTGAAGGGAATGTAGTCGGACGACAAGATGTCGAGCAGGCCGTCGCTGGCCAGCGTACGGGCCGAGACATTGCCCGAATGCGAGGCGCCGCGCATGACGTTTGGCGCGCCCATCAGCACACCCATCCCGGCCTCTTTCGAGGCCCTTGCGGCCTCTTCCGTGGTCGGGAATTCGGCAACCCGCACGCCCTGCTCGATCGCTTCGTCGACATGGCCCGATGTGGCGTCGTCGTGGCTGGCCAGCACGATGCCGCGCTCCTGGCAGGCGGCGGCGATCACCGCCCGGTTCGGCGCCGAATTGCGCGCCGATTCGGCCATCCGTTTTTCGCAGAACACCTTGAAGTCGCGATCGGTCAGCTTCAGCTTGCGCTGGTAATAGTAGGCATAGGTTTCGAGATTGACGAACTGGCGCTGGCCTGGCGCATGATCCATCAGCGATGCCAGCTTAACCCGCTCGTCGCCGTCGAAATTGGCGAAAGCCCTGAGGCAGTCGGGTGCCGAAACCTCGCAGCGCAGGTGGATGAAATGGTCGGCGCGCAGACGGTCCTGCTTCACACTGTCCTCGATCGCGTCGGCCAGCTTGCGGATGTCGGCCGATGTCAGGTCGGCGTCTTCGTCCATGCCGACGCGCAAGGCGTCCAGCACGGTGGTGATGCCGGCGGTTGCCACCTGCGCGTCATGGGCGAGCACGGCGGCGATCGGATTCCAGCGCACCTTGGGCCGCGGCGCGTAATGGCCTTCGAGATGGTCGGTGTGCAACTCGACCAGCCCGGGAATAATATAGTCGCCGCCCATATCCTCGCCGATGCGGCCAGAGCCAAGGCTTGCGCCGGCTTCGATGCCGGCGATAAAGCCGTCGCGCAGCACCAGCGAACCTTCGACGATCTCGTCGGCAAGCACGATGCGGGCATTGTGGAGAACAGTCTCGGCGGTCATTTCAGGCAGTCCTTCAGGCGGTTTTTCTGGCCGGGCGGCGCCCGAGCGCGTGATGCGAGAGCACCATGAACGGCGCACCCGGTTCGGTTTCGACAAACAAGGTCAGCGCATCCACCAGCACCTTCTGTTGCAGCACTTCCGCGAACAGGCTGTCGATCGCTGCGCGCAAACGCGGGCTCTCCTGTGACCCCGCCCGGCCGGAGAGCGTCATGTGGAAGCGAAAGGTTTCGAAGACATAGGGGTAGCCCCATTGGCAGAGATTGCGGAACTCGGCCGGCTTCAGCGAATCCGGGCTGCGCCGCTCGATTTCCGCCTCGCTCAGCGGTGCGCGAAACCGGTCGAAGTCGCGCACCACGTCATCGGCGAACCGGTTGAGCGCAGGCACTGGCCCTTCCGGCACCAGTGCGAAGAAGCCGTCGATCTGGCTGACCACGAGACGGGGAATGGTCACCACCGGCGTCACCTCGGCAAAAAGGTCGAGTGCGGCGCGCAGCGAGACTTCCGTCTCGTTGGCAGCCAGGCGGAACGGTGCTTTCAGCGTCGCATGGAAACCATAGCGGCGCGCCGAAGCGGTGTGGAAAGCCACTTCCGCCGCCGACAGGTCGGCCACCGCTTCGACCGGCCTCGTGGCGGCGCCAAACGGGTCGCGGCCCAGCCAGTCGGCGGCGATCCGCGCCAGTGGCTCGTCCTGCCGGGGAGTGAAATAGAGGGCGTAGCGCATGGAAAGTCCTTGTCAGCTTCGCTGCCATAGGTGATTTCCATGACGAATTGACGAAGCCTTGCTGGCTTTCAGGTAACAAAACGCTGCGGCGGGGTCATTAGCCGACGATTTTTTCGTGCTGGACCAGGGGGCGAGTGCTCACGCAGCGACCGATCAGGCCTTCATCAGCCATTCATGCTCGGGCGCATTGTGGAACTTCCACGTCCGCTTCGGTCCTGCCATGACGTTGAGATAATAGAGGTCGTAGCCATGGCAGGCGGCGCAGGGGTGATAACCCCTGGGTACCAGCACGACATCGCCATCCTCGATCGCCATTGCTTCGTCGAGCGCGCGATGGCCGTTCTTGTCGGCGTCGGTGTAGACGCGCTGGAAGGCAAAGCCCTGCGGCGGGTTGAGGCGGTGATAGTAAGTTTCCTCGAGGTAGGATTCAGCGGGCAGATTGTCCTGGTCGTGCTTGTGCGGCGGATAGCTCGACGTATGCCCCCCGGGCGTGATGACCTCGACCACCAGCAGCGAATCGGCCGGCTTGCCCTCCGGCAGGATGTTGGTGACATAGCGCGTGTTGGTGCCCTTGCCGCGCACCTCCTGGCCGAGATCGTCCGGTCCGATGACGCGAACCGGCAGGCCGCCGCCAAGGCCCGGCGCCGAGCAGACCGCGACTTCCAGTTCGGTGTCCGCGGTCACCGACCAGTCCGAACCCTCAGGCACGTAGACCGACCACGGCTTGCCCTCGAAGGGCGACATGCGCTCGCCGAGCAGGCCGAGCTCCTTGCCGCCGGCTGAAGCCTTGCCCTTGCCGGTGACGAACACCAGGCAGACTTCGCGATCCTCCGTCTTGCCGAAGGCGCTCTCGCCCGGCTTCAGCCGATGCAGGTCGAAACCGACATAGGTCCAGCCCGCGCTTTTCGGCGTCACATGGGCGACGCGACCGTGGCCCTTGTCGGCTTTGACGAGCAGCTTCGACATTTTTGTCTCTCCTATCGAAATCTTCGAGATCGGCCGAAGCCTCTCTAACTTCGTCATCCTAGGGCCTAGCAGGAGCGAAGCTCCGTCGCGGAGACCCTCGGATGACGAAGTTAGAAGCACTGGAAGCTAACCGCCGACGCATGCGATCAGTCACTCCTTCGGCTCGGGCCCGACCGGAGGCCTCGCCTCGTCAGCAGGCTTGTAGAGATAAAAAAACTGCCAGACGGCGTAGCCGGCGAAGCCGAGCGCGATCATGCCCCAGAACGGCGTGCCGGTGGCGAACTCGATGATCGACCAGATGACGCAGACCGCGACGACGGCGACACGCCGCCACAAAGGCCGGAAGAAGGGGTGTTCGGAATCTTTCATCGGGCCAATCTACAGCAATCGGCCTCGCCGGGAACCCGTCGCACCAGCCATTGGGAAACTAGACATTTGGAAAGCCTTGCGTCTCGACCGTGTATCCGGCCGCCGTCATGACGCGCATCAATTCCTTGTAGCCCACTTGCGCCATCCTGAGCGGCGGGTTCTTCTTCGGGTCCTGCTCGGCCTCGACCACGAACCAGCCCTCATAGCCATGGTCGGCGAAGCGCTGCACGATGGCGCCGAAGTCCAGCGAACCGTCGCCCGGCACGGTGAAGGCGCCGAGCGCCACCGCGTCGAGGAAGGACTGCTTCGTGCGGTCGAGCTTTTCGATCACCCCCATGCGGACGTCCTTCACATGCACATGGCTGATCCGGGTATGGTGGTTGTCGATGGCGCGCAGCACGTCGCCGCCGGCGAATGCCAGATGGCCTGCATCGAGCAGCAGCGGAATGCCGGCTCCGGAATAGCGCATGAAGGCATCGAGTTCCGGCTCGGTCTCGACCACCGCCGCCATATGGTGGTGGTAGGACAGCGGCATGCCTTGTTCGGCGCACCATTCGCCAAATTCGGTCAGGCGCTTCGCATAGGCTTTCATCTCGTCGTCCGACAGCTTCGGCTTGGTCGCCAGCGGCTTCGAGCGGTCGCCCTGGATCGAACGGCCAACCTCGCCATAGACGATGCAAGGCGCGTTCACCGCCTTGAACAGGTCGATCATCGGCTGGATGCGATCCTTGTTGTCGGCCATCTCCCCATCGACCAGCGTGCCCGAGAACCAGCCGCCGCACAGCGTGACGTCGGCGGCCTTCAGGATCGGCAGCATGATTTCGGGGTCATTGGGAAAACGCCGGCCCATCTCCATGCCGGTGAAGCCGGCCGAGCGCGACTGGCGCAGACATTCTTCCAGCGACACGTCATCGCTGAGCTCCGCAAGATCGTCGTTCCACCACGCAATGGGGGACATGCCCAGTTTGGCTTTCAAGTCGTCACTCCGGTCCTAAAACAGTTTCTTGCTCGTTGGCGCCGCCCCTCATCTGCCTGCCGGCATCTTCTCCCCGTGTAGAGACGGGGAGAAGATGCCGGCAGGCAGATGAGGGGC
>NZ_RZPF01000513.1:0-4872 GCF_004022735.1 Mesorhizobium sp. M7A.F.Ca.AU.001.01.1.1 | reverse complement strand
AACCAATCTTGTTCGGGATCCTGGCCTCTATCCTGCTGAAGGCGAAGACCAGAATGCCGGTTATCGTCATGTAGATCAGCGCCAGCAGCAGCAAGGGCTCGTAGGTGAGGTAGGTGTCCTGCCGTACTTTGGACGAAACGGCGAAGATGTCGATGACGCTGATCGTCGCCACCAGCGGCGTCGACTTCAATTGCAGCACGGTCTCGCCGGTCAGCGTCGGCAGCGCCCGGTAGATGGCTTGCGGCAGCCAGATCCGCCGGAACGCCTTCCAGCGGCTCATGCCGAAGGCGCGGGCGGCTTCGAGTTGCCCCTTGGGCACGCCGGCGAAGGCGCCGCGCATCACCTCGCCCTCATAACCGGCGAACGACAGGGTCAGCGCCAGCACGCCATAGGGCCAGGCTTGCCGCAGATATGGCCACATCCAGGATTCGCGGATCCACGGATATTGCGGGAACAGCGAACCCAGGCCGTAATAGAGCAGCCAGAGCTGGATCAGCAGCGGCGTGCCCCGGATCACCGTGCAGAACACCTTGGCGGGTGCGGCGAACCAGAACGAGCCGGCAGCCTGCGCCAGGCCAAGCGGGACGGCCAGCAGGAAGCCCAGCACGCAGGTGACGGCCAGGATCCACAGCGAGCGCCAGAGGCCGATCAAGCCCATTTCATAATATTGCGGCAGCCAGTCCCAGCGCATGAAAAAGGCGGCCGACAGAACAAGGCCCAGTGCGATCAGGATCAGCACGATGCGGTGCGGCTGCAGCCACAGCGACGTTCGCGCGACGACGTCGATGATGGTCGCCTCGTTGGCCATCAGCGCGCCTCCTTGAGCGAAGGCATGCCGCGCCGCGACCAGGTCTCGACCCGGCCGATAACGAGGTTGGAAAACAGCGACAAAAGCAGATAGAGCACGCCCGCCGCGAAAAAGAAGGTGAAATAGGCCTTGGTGACGCCCGCTGCCTGCCGCGTTGCCAGCGCCAGCTCGTAGAAGCCGACAACAGCCAATAGCGCGGTGTCCTTGGTGGCGATCAGCCAGAGATTGGCGAGGCCCGGAATAGCGAAGGGCAGCATTGACGGCAAGGTGATGCGCCGCAACATCAGGCCCGGAGACATTCCATAGGCGCGGGCGGCTTCGATCTGGCCCTGCGGAATGGCCAGGATCGCGCCGCGTATCACCTCTGTCGAATAGGCGCCCTGGACGAAGCCGAGCACGGCGATGCCGGCGGCAAGGCCGCTCACGTCGACGCGCTGATAACCCATGGCCGTCAGCGCCTGATTGATCAGGTCGGTGCCGGCGTAATAGAGCAGCAGGATCAGCACCAGTTCGGGCACGGCGCGCACGATGGTGGTGTAAACCGCCAGGAGATCGCGCACCACCGGCCCGCCATAAAGCTTGCCATAGGCGCCGCCGGTGCCGATCAGAAGGCCGAGGCACGTGGCGCCCAGCGCGATCTCGATCGAATGCAGCAGCCCAACCAGAAGCGCCCCGCCCCAGCCTGGCGGGTAGGGCGAGAGAAGCTCGGTGATGCCGGCCGCGGAGGCCGAAAGAAGTGCGTCGATCAGCGTCGCCCCCGAAGTGCTGACTAACCGCCGACGGCTGCGTCGGCGGCAAACATGCCTGGGAAAGATCGAGCAGGTGGGGCATGGCGCGACGCCACACCCCACAGCTCATACGAGGATCGTCAGTTCGACTGCGCGCCGCCGCCGCCGTAAATGTCGAAATCGAAGTATTTCTTCGAGATCTCGTCATATTTGCCGTTGGCGCGGATCGCCTTGATGCCGGCGTTGATTTTGCCCTTCAGGTCGGTGTCTTCCTTGCGCACGCCGGCGCCGACGCCCGGTCCGAGCACTTCGTCATCGGGAGCGACCATGCCCTTCAGGTCGCAGCAGGCTTTGCCCTGGTCGGATTTGAGGAATTCGCCAAGCGCGATGGAATCGGCCTGCACCGCGTCGAGACGGCCGGCGGCCAGATCGTTGTTGGCCTCGTCCTGGGTCTGGTATTCCTTGATCTCGGAGGCTGTGCTGCCAAAGTGCTTCTTGGCATAGACAGCGTGCACCGTCGACACTTGCACGCCGACGATCTTGCCCTTGAGGTCGTCCGGAGCGGAGCCGAATTTCTGGTCCTTCGGGCCGATGATCGCGGTCGGCGTGTTATAGTACTTGTCCGAGAAATCGATCGTCTTCGCGCGTTCGGCGGTGATCGACATCGAGGAGACGATGAGGTCGATCTTCTTGGTCGTCAGAGCCGGGATGATGCCGTCCCAGGCAACCGGGGTGATGACGCAATCGAGCTTCTCCTCGGCGCAGACGGCGTCGATGAAGTCGATCTCCCAGCCGATCCATTTGCCCGAAGCATCGGGCGAGGTGAAGGGCGGATAAGGCTCGGCGGCGACGCCGATCTTGACCGGATCGGCCTTGGCCACGCCCATGGCGGCGACGCCGAGCAGCAGCGCTGCGGCAAATGTCTTCAGAACGGTCTTCATTTCATGACTCCCAGTTTGTTGTTGGTTCCCGGTTTTCTTCCGTCCCGGCTTGCCTAGCCGATGTTGCGGATGAACTGCTTCAGCCTTTCGGATTTCGGTGCGCCGAAGATCTGCTCCGGCGGCCCTTCTTCCTCGACCAGCCCGTTGTAGAGGTAGACGACATGGGTCGCGACCTCGCGGGCGAACTTCATCTCGTGGGTGACCAGCACCATGGTGCGGCCTTCGCGCGCCAGGTCGCCGATCACCTTCAGCACCTCGCCGACCAGTTCGGGATCGAGCGCGGAGGTGGGCTCGTCGAACAGCATGACGCGCGGATTGATGGCCAGCGCCCGGGCGATCGCGGCGCGCTGCTGCTGGCCGCCCGACAGATAGGCCGGATAGACGTCGCGCTTTTCAGCCAGACCGACACGGGCGAGCAGCCTCTCGGCCTCGCCGATCGCCACATCGCGCTTGACGCCAAGCACATGCACCGGAACCTCGATGACGTTTTCGATCAGCGTCATGTGGCTCCACAGGTTGAAGTTTTGGAACACCATGCCGAGCTTGGAGCGGATGCGCTCGATCTGCTTGCGGTCGGCCGGAATGGTGTGGCCGTGGCTGTCGGCCTTGAGCTTGATCTCCTCGCCATTGACGCGAATGATGCCGCTGGTCGGGTTTTCCAGGCAGTTGATGCAGCGCAGCAGGGTCGATTTGCCGGAGCCCGAGCCGCCGATGATGGCGATGACCTCGCCGTCGCGCGCCGACAGCGAGACGCCCTTCAGCACATGCAGCTCACCGAACTTCTTGTGCAGGTTCTCGACATGGATGGCTTCGGCGGCGCCGTCCTGCGCCTTGCCGGATCGGACTGCGGCAGCTTCCACCACGCTCACCGGGTGACCTCTATCGGGTCGGCTGCGGTTCGTCGAACGTGTATCCGGCTAATTAACATATACGCTGTACTGCCCCGCTCCAGACTTCAGCATGGACCCAACGGCGAGAGCCCGTCAATCCTGCTTATTACGGCACTTGCGAGCTTGTTGTGCAAGTGTATAAATAGCCTTCCATGAAATTTTCTCGATTTTTTTCAGCGAAAAAGGACTTCGATGAGCGCTTTCGGATCACAGTCCATGGCGGCGCCGCTGCGCCGCGTGCTGATGCGGTCGGCGGCCAACGCCATGCGCAATGCCGACAGGGCTGCCTGGCACTATGGCCCCGGATTCAATCCGGCGAAAGCGGCATCGCAGCACGCGCTCCTTGCTGAACTGGTGGCGGCTTCCGGTGCCGAAATCGAATGGATCGAGGACACGGCGGATGGACTTTCGGACTCGGTGTTCACGCACGACCCGTCGCTGATGACCGATCGCGGCGCGCTGATTCTGTCCATGGGCAAGCCGTTGCGCGCCAGGGAGCCCTCGCTGCATGAGGAAACCTACCGAAGGCTGGGCATTCCAATCCTGGGCCGCGTCGAGGTTCCTGGCCAGGTCGAAGGCGGTGATTGCGTATGGCTCGATGCCCGTACGCTGGTGATCGGGCGCGGTGTCCGCTCCAACCAGGAAGGCATCCAGCAGGTTTCCAACCTGCTGACGCCGCTGGGCGTTTCCGTCTACGGCTTTGATCTTCCGCTGTGGCAAGGCGAAGAAGCGTGCCTGCATCTGATGTCGGTGATCAGCCCGCTGGCCGACGACCTCGCATTGGTCCATTCACCGCTTTTGCCGGCCCCATTCTATCAGATGCTGAAGGCGCGTAACATCCGGCTGGTCGAAGGCGACGCCGAAGAGTTCGCGGCTTCCAACGGCCTTAGCCTGAACGTGCTGCCGACCAGCCCACACAAGATCATTGCCGTCGCAGGCTTTCCAAAGACCAAAGCCGCGATGGAAGCCGCCGGCTGCACGGTCGAAATCTTCGAGGCGGATGCGCTCTGCATCGCCTGCGAGGGCGGGCCGACATGCCTGACGCGACCGATCCTGCGCCAATGAATATGCCATCCCGCCGCAGGTTCCGTCGCGAGGGCGAGGAGCGGCGGCGGCAGGATCTGATCGAGGCCACTCTGGACAGTGTGGCGGAACATGGCCTGCAGGGCGCCACCTTGCGCACCATCGCATTGCGTGCCGGCGTCACCGCCGGGCTGATCCGGCACTATTTTCCCGGCAAGGAAGAATTGCTGCAGGAAGCCTATGCAGCGCTGATGGGCCGCATGACCGAGCAGGCGAAAGCGGCTTTGGTCATGGAGAATGCCTCGCCTCGCCAGCGCCTTGCGGCTTTCGTCACCGCCAACCTCAATGCGCCGATTATCGACGCGCGGGTGTTTTCGCTCTGGGCAACCTTCATCGGCCGCGCCAGAGCGGATCCGACCTTGGCCCACGCCCACCGCGAAGGCTACCTTGGTTTTCGCAATGAGGTGGAAGCGGTTGTGGCC
>NZ_RZPF01000512.1:0-4880 GCF_004022735.1 Mesorhizobium sp. M7A.F.Ca.AU.001.01.1.1 | reverse complement strand
CCATTGGCCTCGACATGGCGCGCCACGGCGGCGATGAAACAGGCGATGCCGCCCTTCATGTCGACGGCGCCGCGGCCATACATCTCGCCATTGGCGATCTCGGCGGCGAAGGGCGGATGCGTCCAGGCGGCTTCGTCGCCGACCGGCACCACGTCGGTGTGGCCGGCGAACATCAGATGCGGGCCATTGCCGGAACGCCTTGCATAGAGGTTTTCGATATCGGGCGTGCCGTCTTCGGAAAACACCGGCCGATCGACCAGGAAGCCGAGCGGTTTGAGCATCGTCTCCAGCGCGGTCAGCGCACCGCCCTCAGCGGGCGTCACCGAAGCGCAACGGATAAGGGCGGCGAGGTTTTCGGCAGGATCGGTCGGCAGCGTCATGGCAAAAGCGATAGTCGAAAGCGCAGGGCCTGTCACGGCCAGACATAGGGGCCAGCCTCATGGCTGGCGATACCGCCGATATTATGGTTTTCATGTCGTATAGTTGCGACCCGGCGCGGGCGACAGGATGGCAGACAAGGACAAACGGATCGTCATAGCCGGTGCCGGCAGCATCGGCTGCTATGCCGGCGGCTGCCTGGCGCTGGCCAGCCGAAAGGTCATTCTGCTGGCCCGGCCGCGCATTGAGGCAGCGTTGCGGCAGGGTGGATTGCGGGTCAGCGACCTCCAGGGCCGCGATCGCTCGATCAAGCCGGAGGCGCTTGCCGTCACCACCGATCCGGCCGCCACCCTGCCGCAGGCAGACGTGATCCTGGTCACGGTCAAGAGCGGCGCCACTCAGGACATGGCGGATCTTATCAAAGCTCATGCCCGGCCCGACGCCGTGGTGATCAGCCTGCAGAACGGTGTCGACAATGCCGACAGGCTGCGTGCCGGACTTGGCCGGCGAACGGTGCTGGCCGGCATGGTGCCGTTCAATGTGGTGCAGTCGCCGGACGGCGAGCTGCCGCTGCGCGTGCACCGCGCCAGCGACGGCAAGGTGATGGTCGAGGATGGCGATGCCGGCCTGGTCGGCCTGCTTGGCGTCGAAGGGTTTGCGGTTGAAGCGCATGGCGACATGAAGGCGGTGCTGTGGGGCAAGCTGCTGATGAATCTGAACAACGCGCTGGTGGCGCTTTCCGGCCTGCCGCTGGCAACCGAACTGGCCGACCGACGCTGGCGGCTGATCCTGGCTGGCCAGATCGACGAGGCGCTGACGGCGCTGAAAGCGTCCGGCATCGAGCCGGCGCGGATCGCCGGCCTGCGGCCGGCGCTGCTGCCGAAAGTGCTCAGGCTGCCGGACTGGCTGTTCAAGCTCTTGGCGCGGCGCATGCTGGCGATCGACCCGCAGGCGCGCTCGTCGATGTGGGACGATCTTCAGCGCGGCCGGCCGACGGAGATCGACGACTTGCAAGGTGCCATCTTGCGGCTGGCGGGGAAGGCCGGCACGCCCGTGCCGACGGTTCAGCGGATCATCGCCTTGGTGCGCGCGGCGGAAGCGGAGCGGCTTGGCTCGCCGGGCCTGGCGCCGGAGCAGATTGTTGCACCGGCCGGCCGTCGATCAACGTGATCTTCTGCCAGATTTTCCGCGACAGGTTGGACGCCAGGTTCTCGATGTCGTTGACGCCGTCGATGACCACGTCGTCATTGACCGACTGCGCGAACAATGCGGCGATCTTGCCGGTGATCGACAGCATTTCGGAGCAATAGTCGAGGTAACGCGCCAGGTCGGCGGCATTGGTGATGCGGGCGGGCGAATGCGACGTTGGCTTGAAATCGGCCGACAGCGCCGCCGGATCCTTGGTCAGCTGGTGCATGTCGATGACGTGGATCAGCGAGCGCAGGCCATGCAGCTGGCGAAAGACCTGCTTGCGCTTGATGCGCTCCTCGGAGCGGATCAAGGCGAGAAATCCGACAATGGCGAGGATGAACATGTTGAGCGAAGCTTCGATGCCTTGCACAGACTGGACGGCATCACCCGGTTTGGAAATGCGGTCGAATGGCAATACGGTTCCGACGAAGATGAACATCAGTGCGCCGGCAACGACAGCGGCGACGATGAGGCCGCGCAGCCACCAGATCGGCGCTTCCAGGGCCTTGGCGCCCTGTGCCAGGTCGCGCGACAGCGAGACCAGTTCGGCGGCAACGCCGCGCAGGCCGGCATCGGGGAAACGCTCCGCAACGCGCGTCTCCAGCCGTTCTGCGGTCTCGATGATCAGTTTCGGATCAAGCGTACGGTAGCGCATGTCCGATCGAACCTCAGGGTTGTGCTGGCTCGTTGGTGCGCCGGCCGTAGCGGTTGGGTCCAGGCTGCCCCGGAAACAGGCACAACACAAGGAAGGCCACGATCGAGACCACCGGCACGAACAGGATCAGCGCCGCAATGCCCGGCTTGTCCAAATCGTGCAGCCGCTTGACCGCCAGGGCAATGTTCGACCACAGCGAGGCGATGAAGGCGACGAAGAAGATGAACGACCACATGTTGCTCTCGGCCGAACCTTCCGGCACCAGCGTGAAGCGGTAGAGCGGGAAGGCCTGGATGATAGCGACGAGCAACCCGCCAAGAAAATAGGCCGCGCGACTGACGCGGCCCGAGGTTTTGAAGAAAAGCCAGGTGAGATCTGATCTGTCAGGCAAGCGGGTCCGGTCCATATTGATTGGCGCCCCTGGCGCCTTCGAGAATGCCGCATTCCACCAGAAACCAGATCGGGCCGATCAATGGCACCAGCATGATCAGGCTCCACCAGCCCGACTTGCCGCGATCATGCCAGCGCTTGGCGTAGACTGCGAGTGCGAAATAGATCGAGGCCAGAGCGATGAGAATGCCGATGATGCCGATCTGGGCGCCACTGGCCGTGGTGATGCGTGTACCGAGGATCGCATCGAGAATAAAGGCAACGATGCCAATGACGATGAAAACGCCAATCGCGGCCCAGAACTTGCCACGGTTGATGCGACCGTCAAAACTTGTGAGCAGATACTTCCAGTCCATGTCACCCCTCCATGATGAACCCGCGCGACCGATTGTCGCGCCGGCGGAAGGTGCGCCCGCTTTGCGCAAAGATCAATCGCGCAGCAATTCGTTGATCGAGGTCTTGGACCTGGTTTTGGCGTCGACGCGCTTGACGATGACGGCGCAGTAGAGGCTCGGACCCGGCTCGCCGTTCGGAAAGGGCTTGCCCGGCATCGCTCCGGCGACGACGACGGAATTCGGCGGCACTTCGCCATAGAAAATCTCGCCGGTAGCGCGGTCGACGATCTTGGTCGACTGGCCGATGAAGACGCCCATGCCGAGCACCGAGCCTTCGCGCACGATGCAGCCCTCGACCACTTCCGAGCGCGCGCCGATGAAGCAATTGTCCTCGATGATGGTCGGACCTGCCTGCATCGGCTCCAGCACGCCGCCGATGCCGACGCCGCCGGAAAGATGCACGTTCTTGCCGATCTGGGCACAGGAGCCTACCCCGACCCAGGTGTCGATCATGGTGCCTGTATCGACATAGGCGCCGACATTGACGAAGGACGGCATCAGCACGGCGCCCGGCGCGATATAGGCCGAGCGACGCACGATCGACCCCGGCACGGCGCGAAAGCCCTCCTTTTCGAAATCGACAGCGCCCCAGCCATCGAACTTCGACGGCACCTTGTCCCACCACGTCGCTTCGCCGGGACCACCCTTGATGATCTCCATCGGGTTGAGCCGGAAGGACAAAAGCACGGCCTTCTTCAGCCACTGGTTGACATGCCACTTGCCGTCGGCCTGCCGCTCGGCGACGCGGACGGCGCCGCGGTCGAGCAGGTCAAGCGCCGACTGGATGGCATCGCGCGTTTCGCCGCGCGTCGCAGTCGAAATCGCATCGCGTTCCTCGAAGGCCTTCTCGATGGTCTTTTCGAGGCTCGCCAGATCGGGCTTCGACATGAATTCGCTCCATTACCAAGCTGTTAAGGGACTGAGCCTTAACCTGTTTTGAAAGTCGCGCGGACCCTATGTTAAGGCTTAATGGGGGTCAATCGCGTGTGCGTCACGGGACGGCGCAGTTAAGGGAATTGGACGGGTAGTTATGACTCCTATGGAAAAGGCGGGGTGGACGCCGCTGCCGCATTCGGACGAGGATCTGGAGCGGTCGAAGAGCGTGCCTGACACGCCGCAGACGCGTGCCGAAACCTACCGGCTCGCCTGGAACGATCCCGACTTCATGACGCGGCGCGAGTTGCGCGCGGTCAGGCTGCAACTCGAACTCCTGAAACCGGAAATGATCCTAGCCGAACGCGGCATCCGCTCGACGGTGATCCTGTTCGGCGGTGCGCGCCTGCCGGAACCCGGCGGCGAGGCCTGGGCGGCCAAGAACGAGACGCAGAAGAAGAACCTCGAAGAGAACAGCAAATACTACGAGGAAGCGCGCAAATTCGCCCGCCTCTGCTCGCAGCAATCGGCTACCTCCTATTACCGCGAATATGTCGTGGTGACCGGCGGCGGGCCTGGCGTGATGGAAGCGGGAAACCGCGGCGCCGACGATGTCGGCGCGCCGTCGATAGGCCTCAACATCGTCTTGCCGCACGAGCAGGCGCCGAACATCTATGTGACGCCGGAGCTCTGTTTCAACTTCCATTATTTCGCTATCCGCAAGATGCATTTCGTCATGCGCGCCAAGGCGGTCGCGGTGTTTCCGGGCGGCTTCGGCACGATGGACGAATTCTTCGAGACGCTGACCCTGATCCAGACAGGGCGCATGGAGCGCGTGCCGGTGATCCTGTTCGGCAAATCCTTCTGGAAGCGGGCGATCGATCTCGATTTCCTCGCCGAGCAGGGCACGATCAGCCCCGGCGATCAGGACATCATCGACTTCGTCGACACCGCGGATGAGGCGTGGGGGATTATCAGCCGGTTCTATAAGTTAGGAG
>NZ_RZPF01000511.1:0-4882 GCF_004022735.1 Mesorhizobium sp. M7A.F.Ca.AU.001.01.1.1 | reverse complement strand
GGACTATAGGGCGGAGCAGCAGCACGATTGAAGCCTGTTTGCGACATTGGCAAAAAGCCGAGCGACCAGACGGCAGAATGCTTCACACCGGGCGCCTGGGGCGGTTCGCTTTCCGGTAGGCTAACTCAGGCGAAGGCCCAGATGTCCTCGGCCTGGAAACCGACCTGATAGCTACGCATCGAGATCAGCATTATTATAAAAGATCTTACTTATATACTTCGATGAAAGATAAATCTGTAAGTATATTAATTGTTGCAATCGTTATGAGATATGGCATACTAATAACTTAACGAATTAGAGCGCATGCTGGGCGGGAAAACGCGTGCTCAAAGGTCGATTTTCAATTGCGCTCCTCTTGGCTTTGGTCACCTGCGGGCACTCGCAATCCGCATCACTCGACACTGGAGACGAACGTTTTCTCTGGCTCACCTCTTCGTCGATCGATCGCGTTGCCGTGACATACTCGCAGGGAACGCTCTATGTCCCCTCAGATCTATTTCGGGAACGAAATCCGAAGGCAACCATGGATATCAAGCAAGTCGCGCTACGACTGAGCTATCCTGAACTGAAAGCTGGCCGCGGGCCAAACCCCCAGATCCGGGGGGAGGAGGATCTGCTGCCGCTTTCGGACGCACTCGGAGTGGCGGCCTCCGTTCCAGGCGGCCCACTAAAAATTCATATTCCGCAAAACCTCCTGCTTCCAATTATAAATGACCTCGATGCTGGTATTAAATTCGCCTCGTTTCGCGTAAAGGATAATGCTAAGGGGTATCTCTCTCACAATATCTACTATATTTCCGCGCCGGATCCTATGTACATTATGTGCACTGGATATTCTTCTGTATCATCGTGCATGATGAGCTTTGATAGGGCTGGATTGCGCTGGATGATCATGGCGCCTCGTAAATATCTTCGAGAGGACGTCTCTAGGTTTCACAAACGTCTTTCGGCGCTGATTGATTCATTTTCTGAAAAATAGGAGCGTATCATGCCAACTTCACAGCAGATAAACGATATTAACTCTGCATATGCGCTTACCATCTCGACGGGTGACGCGTCTCATTACTACGATGCGCTTTCCGCCGCTGGCATCTACTATGGAAGCATGGCACATGGTGTCGTGAACGCCGACTCGTTAATCGGAATTGTTGCTAACAACTATGCCAAGAACAAAATAGATGGCGATTTCGCGTCAGGACTCTTTGACCAACGTCGCGATGCGCTCATGCTGGAACTCGCTACGCGTGACTACGCTCTTCGGTCAACACAAACTGATTGGAACCTTACGGGGCGGCAAATTTCCGACTATCATGATGCAGCATACCAAACTGTTTTCCCCGAGCTCTCAGGCGCGGCGGAAGGGTGGACACCCTACTACGAGGTTCGAGCTCTCAACGACTATGATTTCTGGCTGGTCACGTCGAGTGCGGATCTGTCTCAGTATCTATCCTACTTTAGAATGAATATTCCGCTGACAGTCGGCGATGCTACGGCGAAAAACTATGCGCTCCAATGGTTCCAGGATATGGATCCATTTGTGTTTAATCTATCTCAGATGAAATTTATTATCGGGGACGATGTTCTCGCCAAAAGCTTGCTCCAGTGGGCCGCTACCCATACGGGATTCTTGGATAGCAAGCAGTCATATCTGTTCGAGCAAAAACCGTATGCCCCAGCTAACGACACCGATGCGTCTGGTTTCCTTGGCAGGTTCATTCATGGTCTCCTGATTGAGGAGGCGGTTTCAGGAACCTCAAATATCCTGCATGCCAGCACTGACTACAAGGAGATATCGTTCGACCGGAGCGATCTCCCCACAACTCCCCATGGGACTGAGTTCGATCACGTGATCAACCAGACCATCGGCACCGCAAACGAGTTGACTCTTGCAGGGTACAATTCCGAGTGGATGCAATCGGATTCCTACAAACTGTCGAACCCTTACTATTGGGGGCTCGACCCGCATAACATCGTCAATATCAACGGCGCCACCTTCATAGCCGGAAATGCGGCAACATCGGCGAACAAGGATGGAAATCTGGTTGTCCTGCAGGGTGACGTTACCAGCTTCACCTTGAACAGCACCTCTCAGTTTATTCTTGTTGGGAATGAAAAGGACAACGAGATAACCTTGGTCAATCCGGATCAGGGATTTGTCTTTTCTGGCGCTGGAAATGACCACATCATAGTCTCGGGTGTTGCAGACAACAGCTGGGGTATAATCCTGCCGGTCATGATTGATACGGGCAGCGGGAACGACACGATCGAGTTCCAGGATTCGAGTCACTTTTTTGTCGGCTATGTCATGACGCCCGATGGCGGGCATGACGTCGCTGTTGGAAATCTAGAGAAGTATTGGCCATCAGATCCCGCTTCAGACTATTCTGCTCCCTTGAATAATTTCCTATTGTCTGGATTAAGCCTCACCGATCTGGATCTAGAGAAGACATTGGTCGCGCAGCGTACAACAACGATACATGCAAGTGAGCAATGGTATGAGATAGACTATGTTACGAACTGGTGGGATGTAAAATATACCCTCAGCGGCAATGACGGAGCCACTTCAATCGAAATTGGTACATATTCATTTAGCTCCAACAAGGCCTACTACATCAGTACCGATGTGCTTTATGGAGACTACACGGTAGACTTTGGTATGTCTTCAGAATGGACAGGGTCGGCGCATGTTATTAACGGGTACTTCGGCAGATCGCAGGTTTTTAATTCATTCTCGTTGGCTTATTTGGACGAAAATGACAACGCGCACAGCGTGGCAATGAACACCGTGTTTGATATGGGATTCGACCCAGCATGGCTTGTTGCCGCTTGAAGTATGTCTTGGGTGAGTCACCTCGGTCTGGATCAGTGGCAGTAACAAGCAATATGCTTGAGCTATGCATAGGATTTTGTGCTGAAGTAGGTGGAACGAGATCTCCATGACCCGATCCCCCGAGAAGATAGGTTCTGGGGGATTTGAAAGGTCACTTGTTGCGGCGAACAAGGCGGTAATCCTCGCAACAGCGGTGATAAGCGGCGTCATAAACGTATTGGCGCTAACTGCCCCCTTGTTCATGTTGCAGGTTTATGACCGTGTGCTTGCCAGCCACAGCGTCCCAACACTGGTCGGCCTCGGGATGCTTGCGTTCGGCCTATATGCCTTTCAATGCGGCCTTGACATCATTCGTGCCCGCGTTCTTCTACGCGTCGGTGAGCGGTTCGATCACCAGCTTTCCGGGCGCGTTCACGACGCAGTCGTCCGCCTTCCACTCGAAACTCGCATGCCCAGCGACGGATTGCAGCCGCTGCGCGATCTCGACAATGTACGCAATTTTCTCTCCGGACCCGGTCCGACCGCGTTTTTCGATTTACCTTGGATGCCCTTTTATCTCGGCCTGTGTTTTCTACTTCATTTCTGGCTTGGTATGACAGCAATGGTCGGCGCGATCTTGTTGGTCTCGCTTACCGTTATTACCGATGCGTCTTCCCGCAACCCAACTCGAGAGGCACTCCGGCATAACACGGTGCGCAATGCCTTGCTGGACGCGTCCCGTCGCAATGCCGAAGCTATACGTGCGATGGGGCTTAGCAATCGCATGACCGCGCGCTGGCGCCTTGCAAATTCGGACTACCTTGCGGCAAATCGCAGGGCCAGCGATGTTGTTAGCGGCCTAGGGGGCGTTGCAAAAACACTTCGTTTGGTTCTCCAGTCCGCAATCCTGGCAGTGGGTGCATGGCTCGCTATCGAGCAGCAGGTCACACCGGGGGTGATGATTGCCAGTTCCATCATAATGGGCCGCGCACTAGCGCCCGTCGAATTGGCAATCGGAAGTTGGAAAGTGTTCCTGATGGCGAGACAGAGTTGGATCCGCCTCAGGGATTTGCTGCTGATGATGCCTGAAGAGACAACTGTCTTGGCCCTGCCCAAACCGCAATGCGAACTGCGTGCCGCAGGCATCACCGTCGTTCCCCCTGGTGAGACGAAGCCGACGGTCTTCGCAGCAAACTTCGTCATGCGCGCGGGGAGCGCGCTCGGCATTATTGGCCCTAGCGGTGCGGGGAAGTCGACGCTTGCCCGCGCTCTCGTTGGCGCCTGGACCCCGGCGAGCGGCAAAGTGCGTATTGACGACGCGTCACTCGACCAGTGGGATCAGGAGGCAATCGGTCGCCACATCGGCTACCTGCCACAGGGGGGCGAACTTTTCGATGGCACGATCGCAGAGAACATCGCCCGCTTCGAATCCGACGCGAAGCCGGAGACAATTGTATCAGCCGCGATGGCGGCTGGCGTTCATGAGCTTATCCTGCAGTTTGATAAAGGATATGAAGCCCGCATTGGAGAAGCCGGATCATCCCTTTCGGCAGGGCAACGCCAGCGGATCGGCCTTGCCAGGGCACTCTACGCCGATCCGTTCCTCGTCGTGCTCGATGAACCCAATGCGAATCTTGACGCCGATGGCGAAGCTGCTGTTGTGAAGGCAATCGCGGCCGTGAGGGAACGCAAGGGGATCGCAATAGTTATAGCGCATCGACCGAGCGCGCTAGCTGCAGTCGATTTCGTTCTCATGATGGAGGCCGGTCGGGTCAAAGCCTTCGGACCACGCGACGAAGTTCTTTCGAAAATATCAAAGGTCCCTTCTCCGAATCCTACCATGGCTGGATATCCGGGCTTTTCTGTATCGGCCAGGATGCTCGCGCCCTTCAAGATGGTCGCAGATCCGAACGAGTCAAAGCCGGAGGTCGCTGAAATCTTGATGGAGGGATCCGATGCCAAACGTTGAGGCCGAATTGGTTTCAAGATCTATCCGGCGGCACCTCTTCATTGGCGGCACTTCCTGCCTTTTCTTGGTGGGAGGCATAGGCGGGTGGGCGGCCGCAACCAAGC
>NZ_RZPF01000050.1:0-15065 GCF_004022735.1 Mesorhizobium sp. M7A.F.Ca.AU.001.01.1.1 | reverse complement strand
ATCTCAAGGACCTGCGCGAAAACCCCGCCTGGCTGCCGATGTTCGTGCTGGCGCGCACAATGCCTGGACGCCGCATGCATTGGCTGGGCGCAAAACGCGCCCGCCCGGTCGCCAATGCCGGGGATACGATGTTTGCCGGTGTCGAACGGGGAGCGGTCGTCGATGCGTTGCGCTCCGACGGGCTGTTCTCAGGCTTGGTCCTGCCGCCTGATATCCATGAAGAGATCGCCGACTTCGCCGGGCGCACGCCTTGCTTCGGCAATTTCGACCGCCGTCTCGAATTCATGCCGGGGGAACATGCCGAGGCCGAGAAACGCCTTGGCCGCTCGCTGCTCAGCGGGCATTTTTTCGAGCGCATCCTCGACTGCCCGGCGGCGCTTGCCATCCAGCGCGATCCGCTGCTTCTGGATATTGCCGCGCACTATCTCGGCGGCCAGGCAAAACTGATCACGACGCGCGTCTGGTGGAGTTTTCTAACCGGTGCCGCTTCGGATGCCGACAAGAACCTCGCCTCGCTCGGCAAGTATCATTTCGACCTCGATGATTGGCGCATGCTGAAATTCTTCTTCTACCTCAAGCCGGTCGACGCCGACACCGGTCCGCATGTCTATGTCAGGGGCAGCCACAAGCGCCGCAGCCTCAAGCACCAGCTCACGCTTCTGGTTGGCCACCCCGCGCAACAGGTCCTGGATGTCTATGGCGAGCAGAGCCCGGTGACGCTGACCGGCGAGGCCGGTCTCGGTTTCGTCGAGGACCCTTTTGGCTTCCATATGGGCACCGTGCCGGCACGCACGCCCCGACTGATGATGGAAGTCGGCTTCGGCGTCTCGCCGCCGTCGCGCCGGCGGTTTCATGGCGAGCCGGTCATCCGCTGAGAGCGACGCTTGCCTCGGCTTTACGGAGCTGATTTGCCGCGCCGCAAATGCTCGTCCAGGCGCGGCATGATCTCGACGAAGTTGCACGGCATATGCCGGTAGTCGAGCTGTGCCTTCAGGATGCCGTCCCACGCGTCCTTGCAGGCGCCTGGCGAACCCGGCAGCACGAAGACGAAGGTGGCGTTGACGACGCCGCCGGTCGCCCGGCTCTGGATCGTCGAGGTGCCGATCTTGTCGTAGGAGATCCGGTGGAACACTTCCGAAAAGCCATCCATGCGCTTTTCGAAGATCGGCTCCAGCGCGTCCGGCGTCACGTCACGGCCGGTGAAACCGGTGCCGCCGGTGGTGATGACGACATCGATATTCTTGTCCCGCGACCACGCCAGAACCGTGTCGCGGATTTTTTCCCGATCGTCGGTGACGATATCGCGGGCCGCCAGCATATGGCCGGCCTCGGTGATGCGGTCGGCCAGCGTCTGGCCGGATTTGTCGTCGGCGAGGCTGCGCGTATCTGAAACGGTCAGCACCGCGATGCGCACGGGAATGAAGGAGCGGCTCTCGTCAATTCTGGCCATCAGATACCTCCGATGCGATGCTGCGCGTCGCCGCGACGAACCAGTCGGGCTGGCGGCCGCGGATTTCGGCGGCGGCGCGCTTGGCGACATTGCCGGTCTCGAACAGGCCGAAGCAGGTGGCGCCGGACCCGGACATCCGTGAAAAACCGGATCCGGCCTTGTTCAGCCAGGAAAGCGCCCTGCCGATAGCCGGCTGCATCGCCAGCGCGGCGGGCTCGAGGTCGTTGCGGGTGATCTCCAGCCAGTTGCGCAGGCTATGAAAATCGATGCTGCGCGGCAGCGGCGGCAAGGCCTCATTGTCGCGCCGGGAAAGCGCCGCAAAGACGTCCGCCGTCGAGACCGGGGTGCCCGGATTGACCAGCACCAGGCCAAGCGCCGAAAAATCCGGCACCATCGACAGTTCATCTCCGATGCCGCGCGCGACCAGAGGTCTGGCCGCCAGGCACATCGGCACATCGGCGCCGAGCGAGAGGCCGATCCGCGCCAGCTCTGCGCCGTCTATATCCAGGCCCCATGTCTCCACCAGCCCGCGCAGCACGGTCGCCGCGTCGCTCGAACCGCCGCCGACGCCGGAGGCGACCGGCAGGTTCTTTTCCAGCCGGATAGCGACCGGCGGTGTTCTCTCGTGCCCGACCGCCTGTCGCAGGGCATCGCGCGCCCTAGGCACCAGATTGCTGGCGTCGAGAGGAACCGCCGGGGCGTAGCGGCCGGACACGGTAAATTCATCGCTGTCGGCAGGCGCGATTTCGACCCTGTCGCCAAACCGCGTGAACACCGCCAGGCTCTCGATCAGATGATAGCCGTCAGGGCGCCTGCCGGTGACATGCAGCGCAAGATTGATCTTGGCGTGCGCGTGCCAGCTACGCGACCCGATGTCGGTGTCCACAATGGTCTGCGAAATGGTGCTCAGTCCTTGGCCAGCCGGTACTCGCCGGTCTTCGGATCCTTGACCAAAGTGCCCATCGCGCCGTTGGCCGTCTGCTTTTCGGTACGCCGCACCTTGGCGGTCACGCGTTCGGCTTCGCGGATGAAGGTGCGGTAGCCGAAATAGGCGGCGACGCCAACGACGGTGAAGAAAATGATCTGCGGCATACCAAAACTCCTCCCACGCTGGGCCGGCGAAGGTGGCCGGTCGGGTCGGTTAAGCTCTCATGCTAGACGCTTTTGCCGGGTTTTCAAAGCTCGAAGCGAGACCACAATGCGCGCTCTTCCGCCGCATCGATCAGGCCGCTGGCGGCAGCGCCTGCGATCTCGGGCGCTGAAAAGCCCTTGCTTGAGCCAAACAGGCCGAAGCGGCTGAGGAAACCGCGCGGTGTCGTGATCAGCCTGAGCTGGGTTTTCGCCCCGAAACGGGTCTTGAGCACCGTGCGCATGTCGCCGAGCGCATCGACCAGGCCGAGTTCAAGGCCCTTGATGCCGGTCCAGAACAGGCCGGTGAACAGGTCCGGGTCGTCTTTCAGTTTCGCGCCGCGCCGCTCCTTGACGAGGTCGATGAACGTGCCGTGCACCTCGAGCTGCAGCGCCTTCAGCCGCTCGACATCTTCCTTTTTCTCGGGCTTGAACGGGTCGAGCACCGCCTTGTTCTGGCCGGCGGTGTGGACGCGTCGCTCGATGCCGATCTTCTTCATCAGTTCCGGGAAGCCGAACGAAGCCGAGACCACGCCGATCGACCCGACGATGGAGGATGGGTCGGCGAAGATCTCATCACCGGCAACCGCGATCATGTAGCCACCCGACGCCGCCACGTCTTCGACGAAGACCAGTACCTTTCTGTTCTTTTCCGTGGCCAGGTCACGGATGCGCTTGAAGATCAGCCGCGACTGCACCGGCGAGCCGCCGGGCGAATTGATCGAGATGGCGACTGCCGGGGCGTCGTAGGAAAACGCCTTCTCAATGAGGCCAGCGGTGGAGGCCAGCGACAGGCTCGGCCGGAACTGGCCACCGCCTGCCATGATGGTGCCGTGCAGCCGGATGACCGGAATTGTGACGACGGTGGAGCGCCAGGATTTCGGCAGCAGGCGGTTGATAAGGCGTTTCACGAGGGCGCGGTCTCCGGTCGATAGGTTGCAGGCATGTAGGGATTTCCCGGCCAACGGCAATGTGGCCAGGCAGAATAGCTCAATCTCCAAACAGCGAGGCGAGGCCGTTGGTAATCATTTCGCTGCGCTCGTCAGGGCCGTTGCCTGATTGCGCGTGCAGCATCAGGGGCGGGCGGATGGCAAGCTTTCCCCGTGCCCCGAGCGCTGCCCGCACAACGATGCGGATTGCCGCGGCGTCTGGGCGAGGGTGGACGGCGAGCATTTCGGCATCGCCGAAGCGCCCTGCGATCGCATCGAGAATGGCGCCGAGCTGTTCGGGGCGGGCGATCACGGCAAGCCCGCCGCGCGGCCTGACCACCGCCGCCGCACTGCGGATCCAGCTCTCGAACACCCCGTCCTCCATGACATGGGCCTCTTTTCTGAGGCGATCGGGGGAGGCGCGGTCCCGGGGAGCGTTGAAGGGCGGGTTCATGATGACGAAGTCGAAATCATTGTCGGCGAGGCCGGCGGCCGCCCGCGCCCGGCCCGATACGGTGACATCGGCGACCAGCACGGAGGCGCGATCGCTCAGATGGGCATTGCCGGGATGGGCAAGGGTGGCTGCCGCGAAGGCCGCCATTTCCGGCGCGCGTTCGACAAGCACCGCCTCAGCGGCCGGGCAGCGCGACAGCACCGCCAGGCCGGCGGCCCCGGCACCGGCACCGAAATCGGCGAGACGACCGGCAAGAGAGGACGGCACGGAGGCCGCCAGCATCATCGCATCCATGCCGGCGCGATGACCGCCTTGCTTGGGCTGCACCAGCCAGAACCGGCCGCGATGGAAAGCGTCGACCGTATGGGCCGGCGTGTCCGGGACAAGGGCGGCGGGCGCGGCGGACATTATTTTCCGCGGATTTCGTTGGCGATGCCGGCATCCCTGAGGATGCGCCGTGCCGCGTCGGCCTGGTCGGCGTCGACCATGACGCGCTTCTGCAAAAGACCGATCGACCCTTCGAGAATGCTCATATTCTGGTCGGCGACAAAGCAGGCAATGCCGGCGTCGCGCATCAGCGATTCGACAAAGGAAATGATCACGGCATCGTTGGTGCGGACTAGTTCTATCATCGTATGAAACTCGCAGTTTGCGCTATTGATGTAAACGGGCAGGGGATTCCGGGGCAGAGCCGTTCCCTTGGGGTCGTTGACATTCTGTCGCCGCCGCCGCGCCAATTCGCCACTTGCCGTGCCCATGTCCGCCGCCCTAGAGTCCATACAGGGACTAAGGGTGCCGTCGCACGCTCTATACCAAGACGGGAGTGATTGTCGTGGGTGTCGTTCTCAACATCGAAAACGGGAAGCGGGAGCCCGCCTCCATCAAGGATCTGATCGATCTGACTGCCGCCGATATGGGGCGCGTCAATGAATTGATCCTGTCCAAGGCCGGCTCCGACGTCGAGATGATCCCGGAGGTCGCCAACCATCTGATCTCGTCCGGCGGCAAACGGCTGCGGCCGATGCTGACGCTGGCCGCAGCCCAGATGTTCGGCTATGCCGGCGAGGGCCACGTCAAGCTCGCCACCTCCGTCGAATTCATGCACACCGCGACGCTTCTGCACGACGATGTCGTCGACGAGAGCGGCATGCGCCGCGGCAAGAAGACCGCCCGCATGATCTGGGGCAACCAGGCAAGCGTGCTGGTCGGCGACTTCCTGCTCGGCCAGGCTTTCCGCATGATGGTCGATGTCGGCTCGCTCGAGGCGCTCGACATCCTGTCGAGTGCAGCCTCGATCATCGCCGAGGGCGAGGTCATGCAGCTTGCCGCCGCCAAGAACCTCGAAACCACCGAGGACGAGCATTTCGCCGTCATCAAGGCCAAGACCGCCGCACTTTTTTCGGCTGCTGCCGAGGTCGGCCCGGTCATCGCCCAGGCGACGCGCAACGATCGTGCGGCGCTGCGCTCCTATGGCATGAATCTCGGCCTGGCCTTCCAGCTGATCGACGACGCGCTGGACTATGGCGGCACCAGCAAGGATCTCGGCAAGAACGTCGGCGACGATTTCCGCGAGGGCAAGGTGACGCTTCCGGTCATTCTCGCCTATCGGCGCGGCACCAAGGCCGAGCGCACCTTCTGGAAGCGCGCCATCGAGGACAATGTCGCCGATGACGCCGGCCTGGAAAAGGCGACCGGCCTGATGACCCGCCACGGCGCCATTGCCGACACGATCGGACGCGCGCGCCATTTCGGCGAGATTGCCCGCGACGCGCTGGCGCCGCTCGAAGCGACGCCGCAGAAATCGGCGCTGATCGACGTCATCGATTTCTGCATCAGCCGGGTCAACTAAAGGCTGGACTTTCGCGACGCTATCTCTGGCCTGCGCTAAGAGGAAGTTTAGGAATTCGGTCCCGCCGTCTCGACAAGCCGCCCTGCCGCAAATTATCTATAAAACATGGCAAAGGGCACAGACGACACCATCGCGGTGCGCATCAGCAAGGTTCTGGCGGACCGCATCATTTCCGGTGCGATCGAGCCGGGGGCCAGGCTTCGGCAGGATCACATCGCCGAGGAATTCCAAACCAGCCATGTTCCGGTGCGCGAGGCCTTCCGCCGCCTCGAGGCGCAAGGGCTGGCCATCGGCGAACCGCGCCGCGGCGTGCGTGTCGCGTCTTTCGACCTGGGCGAGGTCAAGGAAGTCGCCGAAATGCGCGCCGCCCTTGAAGTGCTGGCGCTGCGCCACGCGGCGCCGCATCTGACATCGGCCATTCTCGATCTCGCCGAGGAGGCGTCCAAGGCTGGCGACAAGTCCCGCGATGTCCGGTCGTGGGAAGAGGCCAACCGCGCCTTCCACCGCTTGATCCTGTCGCCATGTGGCATGCCGCGCCTGCTCGCCACCATCAACGATCTGCACGCGGCAAGCGCCCGTTTCCTGTTCGCGGCATGGCGCTCGGAGTGGGAGACACGCACCGATCAGGACCATCGCGCGATCCTCGCCGCCTTGCGGCAGGGAAACACCGAATCGGCGGCCGTCACACTGGGGCGGCACGTCCAATGGATTGGCCGCAAGCCGGTCAGGACGGCTTCCGGAACGACGCGCGAAGCCTTCGCCATCGTAGGTTAGACGGCCTCCGCCAAAGCCAGGGCTTGCAATCTCCAGGGAAGTGTGGATTCGATAATAGATCGAAAACAGAAATTATCTATAATTTGAAATCGATCGAAGGAATCCCAATGACAGACGTCGCATTCTCGTCCAGCAAGCCGTCGTTCAGCCCGCTCCGGCTCCAGGATCGTTCTCTTGCCTGGCAGATTGGAGCCGTTGTGCTCGGCACCCTGTTCCTGGCGCTGTCATCCTACGTCGAAGTGCCGATGGTGCCGGTCCCGGTGACGATGCAGACCTTCGCCGTGACATTGGTCGGCGCGCTCTATGGCTGGCGGCTTGGCGCGCTCACCATCGCCGCCTGGCTGGTCGAGGGTGCGGTCGGCTTTCCCGTTCTGTCCGGAGGGGCAGCGGGTGCGGCGCATTTCGTCGGGCCGACGGCTGGCTATCTCTTCGCCTTCCCGCTTGTCGGCGCACTGGTCGGCTGGCTGGCCGAACGCGGCTGGAACGGCAAAAGGGTGATGCTTGCCTTCGTCGCCATGCTGCTTGGCAACCTTGCCTGCCTTGTGCTGGGCACAGCATGGCTTGCCGTCATGATTGGAGCCGAACAGGCCGTTACCTTCGGCTTCCTGCCGTTCATCGTCGGCGGCTTGCTCAAGTCGGCGCTGGGTGCCGCGACGCTCATGGCGCTTCGCGGCGGCAAGGCCAAGCTGGTCAATCCGTGACGATCAGGCTGCGCGCCCATCACCTCCTTTGCCTGCTCACCTATGTGGGCAAGGGATACAGCCCCGCCTTCACCGCCAATTATGATCGCGTAGCGGAGCGCCTGAGCCGGGGCGAGGACGTCCTCCTCGTTTCCGGCCCAGACGATGTCTGCGCCCCGTTGCTCGACGAGCCGGAACCGCACTGCCTCAACGAGAGCGTCGTCGAGCGGGACCGGCTCGCCGCGCAGGACGTGGAAGAATTGTTGGCACGGCCAATCCAGGTCGGCACCTGTGTTGATCTCGACACGGCGATGCTGGGCCGGATGCGGCAGGCGTTTTCGGCTGGCCTTGTACGCAAGGCCTGCGGCGGCTGCGAATGGAACGAACTGTGCAGCACGATAGCGGCCGGCGGCTACAGCGACACGCTGGTGCAACGGTCTGCCTCGCCAGGCAAGGGCTGATATTGGCCCGAGCCTTGGCGGTCGAAGCGGAGCCTCAGCGTCGAATCTGTGATATATTCGGCGCCGCGTAGGGCCATGGCCGAAATCCCAAGAGCGGAAAATTGGTGCCTGTCGCCATGATTTGTTAATCGGGTGCCCGGATTGTGAATTCGAGGCGGATTGAAGCGCGACCCCAAAAAGGCCATGCTTTGCCTGGAAAGATCGAGTCTACGCCGATCCCGCTGACGCGGAGATGGCGCCTGGCTGAAAGGGATACGATGCGGCAAGGACGTGCGCGCTGGCTGACAAGGCTGGCAATTGTGACAGGCATGGCGATCTCGGCTTTGCCGGCCTATGCCAAGCAAACCACCGAACCGGTCAAGATCACGTCGTTTTCGGGCGCCTATCTGGCAGCCCGGATCGCCGAAGGCGATAACGACCTCGACAGCGCCATCGCCTACTACAAGCAAGCATTGGCCTTCGACCCGAGCGACACCGGCCTGCAGCAGAGCCTGATGCTGTCGCTGATCGCGCAAGGGCGCTTCGACGAATCCCTGGTCTATGCCGACAAGCTCAAGGAAGTGCCTGACATCGAGCGTTTCTCTCGGCTGGCGCTCGCCGTCGATTCCTTCCACAAGAAGGATTTCACCAAGGCGCAGTACTGGCTCAAGCTGTCGCTGGAATCCGATCTCGACCGGCTGATCTCCGGGGTGATGTCCGGCTGGGCGCAGCAAGGCGCCGGCGAGCCTGCCGATGCGATGGCGTCCATCGACAAGCTGCAGGGGCCGGATTGGTTCGGCCTGTTCAAGTCGTTCCACCGCGCCCTGATCGCTGATGCATCCGGCATGCCCGAAAAGGCCGAGGCGATCTACGCCGCGACCATGCAGGATACCGCCGCCGGTGGTGCCGCTCCCGAAACCTGGATGCGCAACGCCCAGGCCTACGCCTCGTTCCTGGCCCGCAAGGGCGACAAGACCAAGGCGCTGTCGGTGCTCGATCAGGCCGAGGCGTTTTCGCCTGGCAAGCTGGAAATCGTCGCCTTGCGCGACCGAATTGCAAAAGGCGACAAGATTGCGCCCCTGGTGGCCGGCCCATCCGATGGCGCCTCCGAAATCCTGCTCGACCTCGCCACCGCGCTCAACCGTGGCGGCGGCGAGCCCTTCGTGCGCCTCTATCTGCAATATGCGCTTGCTTTGAAGCCTGATAGCGACGCTGCCCTTGTGCAACTCGCTGCCGTGTCCGAGCAATTGAAGGACGGCGAAGGCGCCATCGCGCTCTATCGCCGGATCCCCGCCGGTTCGCCGCTGAAGGAGCTTTCGGACCTGCAGCTCGGCCTCAACCTTGCCGATCTCGACCGTCACGAAGAAGCGATCACTCATCTGAAGGCTTTCGTCGACGCCCATCCCAATGACATGCGCGCCTATCTGGCGCTCGGTGGCGTCTATTCCTCGAAGGAGGATTTCCGTTCGGCCGCCACACTCTACGACAAGGCTGTCGAGGCGCTGAAGACGCCGACCGCAGCCAACTGGAACATCTTCTACCAGCGCGGCATCGCCTATGAGCGCCTGAAGGAATGGCCCAAGGCCGAGCCGAACTTCCGCAAGGCGCTGGAACTGTTCCCCGACCAGCCGCAGGTGCTGAATTATCTCGGCTATTCCTGGGTCGACATGAACATGAATCTCAAGGAAGGGCTGGCGATGATTCAAAAGGCCGTCGACCTCAGGCCGAGCGACGGTTACATCGTCGATTCGCTGGGTTGGGCCTATTTCCGCCTCGGCAGGTTCGATGACGCGGTGCGCGAAATGGAACGCGCCGTGTCGCTTAAGCCGGAAGATCCGGTTCTCAACGATCACCTCGGCGACGCCTACTGGCGCGTCGGCCGCAAGCTGGAAGCCACCTTCCAGTGGAACCAGGCTCGCGACCTGAAGCCGGATCCCGATGTGCTGGCCAACTTGCAGCAGAAGCTGATGAAGGGCCTGCCGCCGATCGAATCCAACACGGCGCAGGAGACCCCGAAGGTCAAGCCGGAGCCGGTGCCCGCCCCGAAGGGATGAAGTCAGCCATTTGAATTCAACGCAAACGGGGCTCTTTTCAGAAGTCCCGTTTTCGTTTGAACCGCGTATTCGGTTGGCTGCCTCAGAAGAGCTTGCGATAGACGACAAAGCCGGAGTGTTCGGCGACCTTGTCGTAAAGCTTCATCGCCGTGTGATTGGTCTCATGCGTCAGCCAGTATACCCGGCCTGAGCCGGCCGCCTGGGCACGCTCGTAGACGCCCTCGATCAGCGCCCGTCCGATGCCTTTGCCACGCGATGCCTGCGTGGTGAAAAGGTCCTGCAGATAGCAATTCGGCGCGATCGCCGTGGTGCTGCGATGGAAGAGATAATGCACGAGGCCGAGAAGCCGTCCCTCGCTTTCGGCCACCAGCGCGTGGACCGGCTCATAGGCATCGAAGAAACGCGACCATGTCATCTGGGTAATCTCACCCGGCAGGGCCGTTTCGCCCGAGCGGCCATAAAATGCATTGTAGCCGTCCCACAGCGGCAGCCATTGCTCGAAATCCTGTCGCGCAACGGGGCGGATGACGATCGGGCTGGGCATGGCTGAAACCTGTTGTCGTTGCTGCACAGGCGAACAGAGCGCAGGCCCGAGAGATGGGCAATGGGCCAGCTCCATAATGTCGGCGCAACCGCATCGTCGTGCTTTGCTTGACGCTTCGCCGCCGTGTCTCTAGGACGTGCCGGCAAGCTAGCCTGTGCTGTCGAGGCCACCCGTGACAATTGAAATCCCCGCCCATATGCATCCCAGCCGCTCGTTCCAGGGGCTGATCCTGACCTTGCACAACTATTGGGCGGCCTATGGCTGCGTCATCCTGCAACCCTACGACATGGAAGTCGGCGCCGGCACCTTTCATCCGGCAACGACGCTGCGCGCGCTCGGCCCGAAACGCTGGAACGCTGCCTATGTCCAGCCCTCGCGCCGCCCCAAGGACGGGCGTTATGGCGAGAACCCGAACCGGCTGCAGCATTATTACCAGTACCAGGTGATCCTGAAGCCGAACCCGCCCAACTTGCAGGAACTCTATCTCGGCTCGCTGGCGGCGATCGGCGTCGATCCGCTGCTGCACGACATCCGCTTCGTCGAGGATGATTGGGAAAGCCCGACGCTGGGCGCCTGGGGTCTCGGCTGGGAATGCTGGTGCGACGGCATGGAAGTCTCGCAGTTCACCTATTTCCAGCAGGTCTGCGGTATCGAATGCGCACCGGTGGCCGGCGAACTCACCTACGGGCTGGAGCGGCTGGCCATGTATGTGCAGGGCGTCGACAATGTCTACGACCTCAATTTCAACGGCCGGGAAGGCGCCGACAAGGTCACCTATGGCGATGTCTTCCTGCAGGCCGAGCAGGAATATTCGCGCCACAATTTCGAACACGCCAACACGGCGATGCTTCTGCGCCACTTCGAGGACGCCGAGACCGAATGCAAGGCGCTGCTCGATGCCGGCGCGCCGGCATCGAACGACAATCTGCCGATGCACCGCATGGTTTTCCCGGCCTATGATCAGTGCATCAAGGCCAGCCATGTCTTCAACCTGCTTGACGCGCGCGGCGTGATTTCGGTCACCGAACGGCAGAGCTACATCCTGCGGGTGCGCAATCTGGCGAAGGCCTGCGGTGAGGCGTTTTTGAAGACGCAGGCGGGTGGCCTGGCGGCCTGAGTCTCAGGCCCGCTTCATCATCTCGAAGGAAGCTTTGATCGGCAGTATGTTCTGGCTGCTGGCACCGTCGATTGTGCGCAATGCCTGTCGAACGCCCGGCATCGAGAAGGCACCGTGAGCCTGCGCGGTGAAGCAGGCGCCGAGTGCGAGGATCTGCAGAAGTCTGGATGCCGTTTTCATGGTCGTTGAGCCAAATGTTCCCTGCCTGAGCGTGGGTCGCTTCAGCGCTGCGTTCGGTTCATGGAAATCTTTGATCCAAGGACGGGTGGCGCGGTCTCGTCCCGACAGGATGGCCAAAATTTCTGGAAACGGGCGCAAATCGGCGATCCCCGTGCGGAAAGGGTGACAGCGGCCAGCCGAGTTGCTATGCCCCCGCCCGGACCATTTTGCCGCGTGAGCCCCATCCATGCCTGACCTGCTTCTAGAACTCCGCTCGGAAGAGATTCCCGCCCGCATGCAGCGCAAGGCGGCTGGCGATCTCAGGAAGATGCTGACTGACGGCCTGGTCGAGGCGGGGCTGACCTATGAGGCGGCGCGCGAGTACTGGACGCCGCGGCGGCTGACCCTCGACATCAGGGGTCTCACCGCGCGCTCGAAGGATATAAACGAAGAGATCAAGGGGCCTTCGACATCGGCGCCCGAACAGGCGGTCCAGGGCTTCCTGCGCAAGGCCGGACTTTCCTCGATCGCCGAGGCGCATGTCCATTCCGATCCGAAGAAGGGCGATTTTTATGTCGCCCACATTTCGAAGCCGGGCAGGGCGGCCGAACAGATCATCGCGGACCTGGTGCCTGATATCATCCGCAATTTCCCGTGGCCGAAATCGATGCGCTGGGGGCCGGCCTCGGCCAAGCCAGGTTCATTGCGCTGGGTGCGCCCGCTGCAATCGATCCTGTGCACGTTCGGCCCGGAGACAGAGGAGCCGGTCGTGGTCGATTTCGAGATCGACGGCATCCGCTCCGGCAACATCACCTATGGCCACCGCTTCCATGCGCCTGATGCGATCATGGTGCGCCGCTTCGACGACTATGTTTCCAAACTGGAAGCGGCCAAGGTCGTGCTCGATGCCGACCGCCGCAAGGAGATCATCCTTGCCGACGCCCGCAATCTCGCCTTCGCCAACGGGCTCGATCTGGTCGAGGACGAAGGGCTGCTGGAGGAGGTGTCCGGACTGGTCGAATGGCCGGTCGTGCTGATGGGCGAGTTCGAGGAGGCATTCCTTGCCATTCCAGCCGAAGTGATCCGACTGACCATCCGCGCCAACCAGAAGTGCTTTGTGACGCGGCCGCAGGGTGTCGACGACGCGCTTTCCAATCGCTTCATTCTAACCGCCAACATCGAAGCCAGGGATGGCGGCAAGGAGATCGCCCACGGCAACGGCAAGGTGGTGCGCGCCCGTCTGTCCGACGCGCTTTATTTCTGGACGACCGACCAGGGCGATTTGCCTGACCTGGCTGAGCTCGAGGCATCGGCGGAAAAATTCGGGCTTGATCTCAAGAAGCCTCTCGACCAGCGCATGGCCCGCCTCGACCATCTCGGCGTGACTTTCCACGCCAAGCTCGGCACGCAGGGCGAACGGGTGGAGCGGATCAAGCGATTGGCGGAAGAACTGGCTCCGACAGTCGGCGCCGATCCCGCACTCGCGCGCCGCGCTGCCGTCTTGGCCAAGGCAGATCTCACCACCGAAGTCGTCGGCGAGTTCCCGGAACTGCAAGGCGCCATGGGCCGCAAATATGCGCTGCTTCAGGGCGAGCATGCATCGGTCGCCGCTGCAGCGGAGGAACACTACAAGCCGCAAGGCCCGTCCGATCGCGTATCGAGCGATCCGGTTTCGATCACAGTGGCGCTTGCCGATAAGCTCGATACGCTGGTCGGTTTCTGGGCAATCGACGAAAAGCCGACTGGGTCGAAGGATCCCTATGCGCTGCGTAGAGCGGCGCTGGGTGTGGTTAGAATATTGGTCGAGCATGATATTCGACTGGCGCTGGCAGCCATCGTCGGGAAAGCGTCTGACCTTCTGTCCTTCTTCCACGACCGCCTGAAAGTCTACCTCCGCGATCAGGGCGCCCGGCACGATCTCATCGATGCCGTCATCACGCCGCAGTCCGACGACCTCTTGCAGATCGTCCGCCGCGTCGAGGCGCTCGGCGCCTTCCTCGACACCGAGGACGGCAAGAACCTGCTCGCCGGCACTAAGCGCGCGGCCAACATTCTGGCTGCCGAGGAGAAAAAGAAAACGGCGGTCGCCGAAACCGTTGAGCCGGCGCTGTTTCGCGCGGATACCGAGAAATCGCTGTTTGCGGCGGTGAACCAGGCTGAGAAGCAAGCCGGCGAAGCGATTCAAAACGATGATTTTTCCGGCGCCTTGCTGGCGCTTAGCGTGTTGCGCGAGCCGGTTGATTCATTCTTTGAGCATGTTCTTGTAAACGATGAGGATCAGGCGGTGCGTGCCAACCGCCTGGCGCTGCTCGCCCGCATCCGCACGGCCACCGGTCAGGTCGCGGATTTCTCCAGGATCGCAGGTTAAGGCGAAGAAAATATTCTCTGCTACCGGCCGTTCGAGCCGGCTTACAGTCATATGGCGATGATCTCTCCGTGGCAAAAGGGACATGTTCCCCAACCCCACGGAGGCTTCCATGAATTCCGATCACGAAATCGAAGTGACAGAAGAAACTCCCGCCGAGGCGCTTGAATCCGCTTCCGAAACCATTCTCGATCATGCCGCCGCCGCAGCGATCGAAGCCGCTGACCTGTCTGATGACGACGAAGACGGCGACGATGAAGAAGGCGAAGAGTCCACCGAAGCTGCCACGCTCTCGGATGACGACGAAGATGAAGACGAGGACGAAGACGACGCCGAGGACAGCGTGAAGGCTGAAGGCGACGAGTCCGAAGAAGAAGACGACGACAAGGAAGAAGCGGCCTGATCTTTTCAGCCGCCGAGTCTATCGATGGCAAGGCGGCGCCGAGGCGCCGCCTTTTGCTATCAGCCGTCCCCGAAGCCGACTGTCAGCCGCCCCGGCGACGGCCCGTCAGTTCTCGAGAATGCTGACGCGCACGCTGTTTTCGTAGACGTCGACCTGGATCAGCGGTTCGCCATTGACGATGGCGCGCTTGGTCGAGGAACTCATCGCGCCGCCGCGTTCCAGCATGCGCTGCAGGTCGGCGCGCTGGTCGTTGGTCCTGAACCAGCCATCAGCCTCGTCGTCGCTGTCACGGCGGTGGAATTTGTGCCAGTTGGCGCGGTCCTGCCGCACCATCTGCGCGGCATTGTCCAGCGCATAGCCGTCACTCGCCTGATGGTCGCGATCGGAAATGCGCGCGACATAGGATCCCAGCATGTCGTCGGCATGAGCCGCGACGACGCCAAGCAGTGACGCCAGCAATAGGCCTGCTCCGGTTACGATTCCAGATTTTCTCATGGCCCCCCCTTTACCCCTAGTGATGAAATCCCGTCTGCCAGAAATGCCTGGAACGGGGACTGCCTGGCAATGGTGCGCCGGGCGCCAGATCGCCGTCAAGTCACGCCATCGATGTCGGCTGTCTTTGAGCCGAGGCTACTTGGTGTAGCCGTTGGGAGGCATGCGCTGCCCTGCTGCCGGGGCCGGAGCGCTCGGCGGGGCGGGTTTGTTCTCGGCGTTCCCTG
>NZ_RZPF01000510.1:0-4895 GCF_004022735.1 Mesorhizobium sp. M7A.F.Ca.AU.001.01.1.1 | reverse complement strand
CTGCCGGCGGTCTCCTACGCCAGGATCGCCGGCCTGCCGATGCCCGATCCCGCCGACGACACCACCACGCTGGCGGCCGCCTTCCTGATCGGCGTCTGTGCGATGTGGATTTCGGACGTGCTGTTCGAGTTTGTGGTGCGGAGATTCAAGCCGGGGGTGGAGGAGTAGCTGTTGGCACCGCGTCGTCTGTTGGCTGCTGCCTGACGGAATTACCGAGACAGGTGGACCTGGCGCGGCGTGGCTCTCATTTCCAGGACCGACCGCTGCCCGCTTCGGCTCACGCCGGGGCGGGCTTTTTTGCATTTCCGATCGGCCATTGCTGAGCGGCATTCGAGTTGACCGGTCTCGTCGTCGTCCGTTGTGATAAGCAAGTTAATCATGTCGGTTATGCATAATGATTATTGTTAATTTTTGATTGAAGCACCGAAACTAGATAAAGACTTGAGCGGATGAATTGTTCATATATTGTTAAGCAAGAGGTAGACCACAGAAGACGGAAGCCATCTCCATCATCAAACGGGAGTAGCTTTCATGAACAAGTTCACTGTTATTTTCGCCGCTGTTGCAGTTGCATCGTCCGTTGGAGCCGCCGAGGCAGGTTGTGGGTGCGGAGGTTCGGGCGGCTGGGGAGGCAATTCGAGCAGCCTGATCAATGTTTCGCCGTCCATCGACCTTGGCAAGATCACCGCGCTGAACGACGTGCTCAGCGGCAACAACATCCTGAGCGGCAATGTCGTCTCAGGCATTCTGAACGGCAACAAGACCGGCATCGTCGGTGGCGTTCTGAGCGGGCTCGGCGTGAACCTGCTGGGCGGCAACAGCTACAGGCTGGGCAAGCGCCACTAGGCCGGCGCTGCATTTCAACTGTCGAAGGCAACCCAAAATAGCCCGTTCCGGTGCGCCGGGCGGGCTATTTCGCGTGTCGGGCCGATCAAGCGAGGATGTTGACCGCGCGTGCCGCGACCAGCGCGATGGTCAGCAGCGAGATCATGGCCTCGGCCATCATCAGCAGCTTGGCGCGCTGGGAAAGGGGCAAGGTATCGGTGGGCGAAAACGCTGTCGCATTGGTGAAGGCGAGGAAGAAATAATCGACGAAACCGGGCAGCCAATCTCGGAGGTCACGGTCGTTCAACGTCATCTGCGCGAACAGGAAATCGGCCTGCGCAAGCTTGACGAGGCCGCAGGTCGGCGGGCCGCCGCGGTCGGTGCTCCAGAACCACAAGGCAAAGACGATGACGTTGGTGACCCAGATGTTGAGTGCGTCGATCAGCAGCGTCGTGCCGCTGTTGCCGGCATGGCCCTCCAGCAAGGCACGCACCAGCAGGACCAGCGAACCGCAGTTCATGATGCTGATGATGGCGGTCATGGTCAGGGCTGTTCTGCGGATCATGACCCGAAACTGGCCGATCGCATGCCACTCGTGGTCCTCGACCGCCTTGCGGGTGGCGGCCTGTGTCCAGGCGGTGGCCACCGACAAGGGCAGCAGCAGAGCGGCCTCCAGCGCGGGCGCTAGCCAGCGCGGTCCGAATGAGAGATTGTTGATGACCAGAAGCTGCAGGCAGATGATGACGAGAACGGCCGCACGGGCCATCCAGAAATCGAGCGCACGGTAGTGGATGATGGCATGGTGGTGGCGCATTTATCAAATCCTGGATGCTTTTTGGGGGACGGGAACCGGTCAGGCGTAGGCGACGCCTGCCGCGATCACGCCCGATGCGCCGTGCCCGGCATGTTCAGGGCGCTCCGGGACGGCGTGTTCCATTGTTGTCCTGCTGGCATGTGATGATGAGAGAGGCGGCATGGTGGCGCGAAACTCTGCCTCAATCTTGGTTTTGCCATGGTCACCCAAGTTTACATTTTCGTAAGCTTCGAGTTCTGGGCTGTTCCAAAAACCGTCCGGTGTGATTTATCCACCGCATGACGCGAATCGACGAACCCATGAACGGTTGGCTGCCGGTCGGCAGTTCTGTTCCAGGCGACTGGCGGCAGTCGTCGATCTGGCAGGGGCTGACGCGCTATCCAGAAGCCGGCCTGGCGCTTTTATGCCTGACACAGATCCTGTGCTGGACCGTGGCGCCCGCGCTTGTCGACGTGTCACCGCCCAACGATGTCGTCGAAGGCTTCATGTGGGGCCGCGAATGGGTGCTGTTGACCTACAAGCATCCACAGCTTCCCGGCTGGCTGCTCGAGATCAGCCATCTTCTGACCGGATCGTTCCGCTGGCCGCAATATCTCGTGGCTCAGCTAACGATCTCGGCCACTTTCGTGCTAGTCTATCTGCTGGCCCGCGACATGCTCGGGCGAACCCGCGCGCTGGCCGCCGTGCTTCTGATGCCGTCGCTCTATTTCTTCGGCTGGCCGACCCCACAGTTCAATCATGACTACGCGCAGATGCCCTTCTGGGCCGCTATCTGCTGGCTGTTGTGGCGTGCGGGCCGTGGTGGTGGGCCGGGCTGGTGGCTGGCGCTCGGGCTGGTGTCGGGCGTCGGGCTCTATGCCAAGCTTTCCACCGGCCTATTATTGCTTTTCGGGGCGATCTGGCTGCTGTCGGACACACGCGCACGCAGTCGGCTCGCCACGCCCTGGCCATGGCTCGGGCTCGCGGTTTTCGGCGCTGTCGCCGCTCCACTGGCCGCCGAACTCTGCCGCGTCGATTTCCTGCCGCTGACCTATGCCGCCTGGCGCGATCAGTGGGTGGTGGCTCATCGCTCCCGCTTTTATTATATCGGCGTCCAGATGGCTGGGCTCTGCGGCTTTCTTCTGGTGCTGGCGATATCAGGGCTGCTGCGGCGCTCGCCCGCGCCGCAAAAGCCCGTCGGGCGCGGCACGCTGGTCTATCTCTTGTGGATGGGGGTTGGCCCGGCGATCCTCGTCATGGTGGCGTCCCTGTTCACCGGCGCCGGCGAGGCCTGGGGCGCGCCGATGTACAATCTTGCTGGCGTTGTGGCGCTCGCCTTGCTGGGCCATCGCCTCGGCGCCATCGAGATGCGAAAGCTGGCGATCTGCGCGCTCATCTCCATTGTCGGCATATCCGGTGCCTATGCGGGCATCCGCTGGACGAAATGCAATCTGCGTGGGCGCATGGACGCCGTCTGCTGGCCGGCGCAAAAGATCTCGGATGAGGCAGAGGCTGTCTGGCACGCTGCGACGCCCGATCGGCTCGACATCGTCGGCGGCCATGCCCTTATTGCGCCGCTGGCGGGCCTCAATGCCTATGACAAGCCGTCGATCTTCACCGAACTGAACATGCAGTACGCCCCCTGGATCACCAAGGAGCGGCTGCGCGAGCATGGCATATTGCTGGTCTGGCCCGGGCGCGATGTGCCATCTTATCTGCAGGCGTGGGTGGGCGACATCCCGATCAAAACCGTTCTTTTCGACTGGTCGCTCAAGGCGCCGCCGGTGGCGATCAGCTTCGCAGCCATTCCGCCTGGCGCGCGGCAGTTGCCGGGTGCTATCGACGGCCTCGCCCGACCGAGCAACTGAAGCAGATCCGCCGGTCCGCTGGACGAAGCAGGTGACAATGCCCATCTATGTCCAGACAAACTTGCCTTTGAGGAGACGTGATATGGCGACTTCGACCGAACGCGCAGTCCTTGCCGGTGGCTGCTTCTGGGGTATGCAGGATTTGATACGGCGCTATCCCGGCGTCATTTCCACCCGTGTTGGCTACAGCGGCGGCGACGTGCCCAACGCCACCTACCGCAACCACGGCAGCCATGCCGAAGCCATCGAGATCAATTTCGATCCGGCCATCATAAGCTATCGCACGCTGCTGGAACGCTTTTTCCAGATCCACGATCCGACGACCCGCAACCGCCAGGGCAACGATGTCGGGACGAGTTATCGCTCGGCGATCTATTACACCAGCGACGAACAGAAGCGCATCGCCGAGGACACGATCGCCGATGTCGATGCCTCGGGCCTGTGGCCGGGCAAGGTCGTCACCGAAGTCGCACCCGTTGGCCCCTTCTGGGAAGCCGAGCCCGAGCATCAGGACTATCTGGAGAAATACCCCAACGGATACACCTGCCACTTCGTCAGGCCGGGGTGGAAGCTGCCGGTTCGGGAAAAAGCGGTGCCGTAGATACACTGATACGACAGGATTTGAGAAGCCGCGGAGCGCTCGCTCCGCGGCTTCTTTTCATTGCAATTCCTACTTGCCGCAATGGTTGTCATTAACTGTCGGCGCGGTGGTGCCCGGCGACGTTCCACTGGCATCGGGCTGTGCGCCCTGCGGATGGGCAGGGCAATTTTCATCCGCGTTTGAATTCGTGGCGCCCGGTGCTACCGTCGTACTGTTGGTCGTGCCGGGGTCTACCGTGTTCGGCGAAGCCGGCGTATTTGGGTCGACGGTGACCGACTTGCCGCTGCCGCCGGATCCGTCGGTGCCGCTTGTGCCATTGCTCTGCGCCATGGCCGATGTCGCCAGGCCAATGGTGAGCGCCGAAGCTGCGAGGATTTTCATGAACATGGTTTGTCTCCATTGTCTGTGAACTCGTCGCGTAGCGACTGGTGGGACAACCTCGCGGCCTGGTGAAGGTTCCCGATAAATTCTCGCGCCGGCAGAGCCAACCGCTCCCGCCCTGGCGCAATGCTTTTGGCGCAGTGCGATAAAAAAAACGGCTTTTCCTTCAACTCGAATGATGCTTTAAGGCGCACATCCACAGGGGTGCTCCGTACGGTCGGGGCTGAGACGGGGGCGGCAAGCCCACAGACCCTAGAAGCTGATCTGGGTAATACCAGCGGAGCGAGGCGGGCGATGTTTTCAGGCGCACAGATTTCCCTATATCCCATGACCGACGATTTCGTCGGTGTCATCCTTGGCGCGCTCGGTGCGCTCGATCCCTGGCGCGACAAACTCAGGATCGAGACCGACGACATCTCGACCTTGC
>NZ_RZPF01000509.1:0-4909 GCF_004022735.1 Mesorhizobium sp. M7A.F.Ca.AU.001.01.1.1 | reverse complement strand
GCGTCGACATCGTCCGCATCTCGGAGGACGAGTTCTACGTGCTGGAGGACAATGCGCGCACGCCGTCCGGCGTCTCCTACATGCTGGAGAACCGCGAGACGATGATGCAGCTGTTCCCCGAGCTGTTCCAGAAGATCAAGGTGCGGCCGGTGGAAAACTACCCGCAGCTTCTGCGCCAGTCGCTGGCGGCGGTGCGGCCGCAAAGCACCAAAGGTGCGCCGACCATTGCGGTGCTGACGCCCGGCAGCTTCAATTCCGCCTATTTCGAACACGCCTTCCTTGCCGACCAGATGGGCGTGCAACTGGTCGAAGGCCAGGACCTGCGCGTGGTCGACGGCCATGTCGCCATGCGCACGACGGAAGGCTACAAGCAGATCGATGTGCTCTACCGCCGCGTCGATGATTCTTTCCTCGACCCGCTGACGTTCCGTCCGGATTCCGCTCTCGGCATACCCGGCATCATGGATGTCTATCGCGCCGGCAACATCACCATCGCCAATGCGCCGGGCACCGGCATAGCCGACGACAAGGCGATCTATTCCTACATGCCCGAGATCATCGAGTTCTACACCGGTCGCAAGGCAATCCTGGGCAACATTCCGACCTGGCGCTGCTCGGAGCCCGACAGCCTGAAATACGTGCTCGAACACATCGACGAGCTGGTGATCAAGGAAGTGCACGGTTCCGGCGGCTACGGCATGCTGGTCGGGCCTGCGGCAACCAAGAAGGAATGCGAGACCTTCGCCAAGAAGTTGGCGGCCAAGCCATCGAATTATATTGCCCAGCCGACGCTGGCGCTGTCGACATGCCCGATCCTGACGGAAAAAGGGCTGGCGCCGCGCCACGTCGATCTCAGGCCCTATGTGCTGGTCTCCGACCGCATCCAGATCGTGCCTGGGGGCCTCACACGCGTCGCGTTGAAGGAAGGTTCGCTGGTTGTGAACTCGTCGCAGGGCGGCGGGACGAAAGATACTTGGGTGTTGGATGATTGAGACGAGTGAGTAGGGAATAGTCAGTAGTCAGTAGCGGAAATAGAGGGACAGGAAATGCCATATTTCATTGAGATTCAATTGCTTAATATTCACTGCTCACTATTCGCTAGCCCGAAGGGCCACTTCATGCTTTTAGGCCGCACCGCAAACGGGCTCTATTGGATGAACCGCTATATCGAGCGGGCGGAAAACATGGCGCGCTTGGTCGATGCCGGCCTGCGCATGGCGCTGACCCGCACCCAAAGCGCCTCGGAAGAGTGGAATTCGGTGCTGCTCAGCGCTGGTTCCGACGTCACCTTCAGCCAGAAATATTCCGACTATACCGCCGCCAATGTCGCCGACTTCCTGTTGCGCGACACGTCGAACCCATCGAGCACGATGTCGTCCATCGAGACAGCCCGCAACAATGCCCGCATGGTGCGCACCGCGCTGACGCGCGAGACCTGGGAAAGCATCAACGAAGCCTGGATGGCGCTGAAGCGGATGCTGGCCAAGCCGATCGACGAGCGCGACCTGCCAAGCGTGCTCGACGCCATCAAGCGCGAGACGGCGCTGATCCGCGGCTCGTTCTACGGCACCATGCTGCGCAACGAGATCTTCGACTTCTCGCAACTCGGCACTTACGTCGAGCGCGCCGACAACACGGCGCGCATCCTCGACGTGAAATATTATGTGCTGCTGCCGTCGATCTCCTGGGTTGGCTCGACGCTCGACAATTATCAGTGGGAATCGATCCTGCGTTCGGTCTCGGCGCATCGCTCCTATCGCTGGGTCTACGATGCTGATTACAAGCCGACCAACATTGCCGACTATCTGATCCTCAATGTCCGCATGCCGCGTTCGCTGATGTTCTGCTATCGCTTCCTGTCGGAGCATCTGAAATTCCTCGGCGACGATTACGGCGAGCGCCATGCCTGCCACGCAACGGCCGAGAAGACGCAGACAATGCTGAGAGCCGGGTCGATCAAGGATATCTTCGATACCGGGCTGCATGAATTCCTGGCCAATTTCATTCGCGACAACACCAAGCTGGGCGACGAAATCGCACAAGATTATCGGTTCAATTGAGCATGGTCCCGAAAGGTGGAGCCGGTTTTCTTAGACAAACGGAAACCGTTTGTCCGGAGATCGCGCTCACAAACGGAATAGAAGCATGCGGCTGAAGATTACCCACCGAACTGAGTACCGTTACGATACGCCGGTGCACTATCTGTTGCAGCGGCTGCGGCTGCTTCCAGTCAGCGGGTCGACGCAGACCGTTCTGTCCTGGGCTCTGGCGATCGAAGGCGCGCGCGAAGAGGTCCGCTTTGTCGACCATTTCGGCAACGACACAAGGCTGTTGAGCGTCGAGGGCGAGCGCGACTTCATCACGGTGGAGGCGTCGGGCGAAGTGGTGACGCGCGACACCGCGGGCGTCTCGGGGCCACACCAGGGCTTCACGCCGCTCTGGCTGTACAGCCATGAGACACCATTGACGGTGATCGGCAGCGGTATCCGCGAACTCGCCGCATCGGTTGGCAAGGGCAGCGACATCGAACGGCTGCACCGGCTGACGGCTGTCATCGGAGAGCGCGTCGCCTACACGCCCGGCACGACCAATGCGACGACGCCGGCGGAGGAAGCCTTGGCGCTCAAGACCGGGGTCTGCCAGGATCATACCCATATCTTTGCCGCCGCCGCCCGTGCCATGGGCTTTCCGGCCCGCTATGTCAGCGGCTATCTGATGCTGGATGCGACGGTCGAGCAGGCGGCCAGCCATGCCTGGGCCGAAGCGCATGTTTCGGGTCTCGGCTGGGTTGCCTTCGATGCCGCCAATGGCATCTCGCCCGACGAGCGCTATGTAAAGGTGGCGACGGGCCGCGATTACCGCGACGCCACGCCGGTGTCGGGAATTCGGCTGGGACAGGCGGAAGAACAGCTTGCGGTCACCGTCACGGTGGAGCAGTAATCCTCCGCAAGATTGCTGCCGAGCGGTTCATCGTTTCAAGGAACCCCGAACCGCTCTATCCCTTTGTTTTAACGCAATTCCGGACGGAAAACCGCTTCACACTTTTCCTGGAATTGCTCTAGAAGAGATTCCATGACCTATTGCGTTGGCCTGAAGATCGATCGCGGGCTCGTGTTCATGTCCGACACGCGCACCAATGCAGGCATGGATTCCATCTCCACCTTTCGCAAGATGCATGTCTGGGAAGAGCCGGGCGAACGCGTCATCGTTTTGATGTCGGCGGGCAATCTGGCGACGACGCAGGCCGTGGTCAGCCTGCTTGACGAGCGCACCAAGGCAATCTCCGAAAGACATTCCACACTGCTCGAAACGCCGTCGATGTACCAAACGGTCCGCATTGTTGGCGACACGGTCAAGGAGGTCATCGCCAATTCGTCACCCGCTGGCGAGAAGGCGGATTCCTATTTCAATGCGTCCTTCATCCTCGGCGGTCAGATCAAGGGCAGCGAGCCGCGCCTGTTCATGATCTATCCCGAAGGCAATTTCATCGAATCGACCGATGACACGCCGTTCTTCCAGATAGGCGAGACCAAATACGGCAAGCCGATCATCATCCGCGCCTACGAAAAGACGATGAGCCTCGCCGAGACGGTGAAGCTGCTTTTGGTGTCGTTCGATTCGACGTTGAAGTCGAACCTGTCTGTCGGCTTGCCGCTCGACCTGCTCTTCCTGGAGAAGGACGCTTTCAAGGTCGGATTGAAGAAGCGGATCGGCCAGGACGACCAGTATTACCGCACGATCTCCGATGGCTGGTCGAATGCGCTGAAGACGGCTTTTGCCAGCCTGCCGGATTTCCCTGGCTAAGGCGTGCGGCATCTCTTGCTGGTTGCATATATTTCACGCGTTAATTAATAAGAGACCAACCGCGACGGATGGTAGCGATGGATCATGTCGGGAGGACAGGATGAACAATGATGATTTCCGGCAATGGTCGCGGCGCGCCGCCGACTGGGGCGTTGACTATCGCAACAATCTGCGCGACCGCCCCGTGCGGCCACTGGTAGAACCCGGCGCCATTTCTAGAAGCATCGAGGTTTCGCCGCCCGAAGACGCCGAACCGATGGACCGGATCTTCGCCGATTTCGAAGAGAAGATCCTGCCGGGAATGACCCATTGGCAGCATCCGCGCTTCTTCGCCTATTTCCCGGCCAATGCGGCGCCGGTTTCGGTGGTGGCGGAATATCTGGTTTCGGCGATGGCCGCGCAATGCATGCTGTGGCAGACGTCGCCGGCGGCGACCGAACTCGAAACGCGCACCGTCGACTGGATGCGCCAGGCGCTCGGTCTGCCGGAAGGCTTCTCGGGCGTAATCCAGGATTCAGCCTCATCGGCGACGTTGGCCGCGGTGCTGACCATGCGCGAACGGGCACTCGACTGGCAAGGCAACAAACAGGGCCTGGCAGGGCAGGCGCGGCTGCGCATCTACTCCTCCGACCAGGTGCACACGTCGATCGACCGGGCGATCTGGGTGTCCGGCATCGGCGAGGACAATCTCGTGCGCATTCCCGTCAGCGGCCGCTTTCGCGCCATGGACACGGCCGCGCTCGAGGCGGCAATCGTCGCCGACCGGGAAGCCGGCATGCTGCCGGCGGGCATCATCGCTTGCGTCGGCGGCACCAGCACTGGCGGCACCGACGACATTGCTGCGGTTGCCGAGGTGGCACGGCGGCATGGGCTTTATCTCCATGTCGATGCCGCCTGGGCGGGATCGGCGATGATCTGTCCGGAATATCGGCATTTCTGGACAGGCGTCGAAGGCGCCGATTCGATCGTTTTCAATCCGCACAAATGGCTGGGCGCTCAGTTCGACTGCTCGATCCAGTTCCTGCGCGACCCTGAAAGCCATGTCAGGACGCTGGCCATCAAGCCGGATTATCTGAAGACGCACGGTCATGACGGCATCATCAAC
>NZ_RZPF01000508.1:0-4922 GCF_004022735.1 Mesorhizobium sp. M7A.F.Ca.AU.001.01.1.1 | reverse complement strand
GACCGGTTGCGTACCGCACAGAAAACGGCGGATGCCGGTGCCGGCAACATAACCCCGTTCGAAGGCAAAGGGCCGCGCATGGCCCCACCAGCCGCTGAGCGGCTGGCTGATATCGCCGTGGTGGCGCTGCGCGGCATAGATGAAGGCCGGCGCGCCCGGACCGCCGTTGAGGTACTTGTACGTGCAGCCGACAGCGAAATCGGCATTTGCCTGATCGAGCTCGACGGGCAGGGCGCCGGCGGTGTGGCAGAGATCCCAGACGATCAGCGCTCCGGCCGTATGAGCCCTGCGCGTCAGCGCCGCCATGTCGCGCAGTTCACCCGATTTGTAATTGACGTGGTTGACCAGCACCACCGCGACGTTTTCGTCGATCAGATCTTCGATGGTCGGCGCGTCGACGCCCGCGAGGCGCAGCAGGACGCCATCCCGGGTCGAGGCCACGCCTTCGGCGATGTACAGGTCGGTGGGAAAACTGTCACCTTCGGCGACGATGGCTGACCGGCCGGGCCGCATCTCCATCGCTGCGTGCAGCACCTTGTAGATGTTGGTCGATGTCGTGTCGCAGACAACGGTCTGGCCGGCCGCGGCTCCTATCAGGCGTCCGAGTTGGTCGCCGAGTTCGATCGGCATCTCGAACCATCCGGCCGTGTTCCAGGCTCGGATAAGATCTCGGGCCCATTCCTGCGTCGCCGCCTGCTGCAGCTCGCCGAAAACGGCATGAGATGCTGCCCCCAGTGAATTGCCGTCGAGATAGATCACCCCCTCCGGCAGAATGAAACGGTCGCGCATGGCCCGCAGCGGATCCGTGGCATCCATCGCTTCGACTGCGGCGAGATCAGGAATTCCACTCATGGTCAGTCCCCGGTTGTTCGCGAAGGGGTTTCCGCCACAGAGCGTCCCTTCGGTGAGCCTGTTCTCATTTCGATGATGTCAGAGCCGGGTGCGGACCGTCCACAGCTCCGGAAACAGCACGACCTCGAGCATTTTCTTCAGATACGAAGCGCCCGACGTGCCGCCGGTGCCGCGCTTCAGACCGATGATGCGCTCCACCGTGGTGACGTGGTTGAAGCGCCAGCGGCGGAAATAATCCTCGAAGTCGACCAGCTTCTCGGCCAGTTCGTAGAACATCCAGTAGCGCTGCGGATCGCGGTAGATAGTCTGCCAGGCGACCAGGACCTCTTCATTCTCGGTTCGCGTCTCACGCCAGTCCGTGCGCCTGGCATCGGCACCGATGTCGAATCCGTTGCGCGCCAAAAGCAGCAGCGCTTCGTCATAGAGCGACGGCTCGGCCAGAATGGCTTCCAGCTTTCCGCTGAGGTCAGGCCGATGCTTGTGAGGGCCGAGCATGGCCAGGTTGCGGTTGCCGGCCATGAACTCGATGGCGCGATACTGCCAGGACTGGAAACCCGAGGACTGGCCGAGCGCGTCGCGAAACTCGGTGTATTCGCTGGGCGTCATCGTCCGCAGCACATCCCAGGCATTGTTCAGCTGCTCGAAGATGCGCGCGACTCGCGACAGCATCTTGAAGCTCGGCTCAAGCCGGTCGGCGCGGATCGAGCGGATCGCGGCGCCAATCTCGTGCAAAGCGAGCTTCATCCACAGTTCCGAGGTCTGGTGCTGGATGATGAACAGCATCTCGTCATGCGCCGACGAGAGCGGTGTCTGCGCCTCCAGCACTTTCTCCAGGTGCAGATAGTCGCTGTACGACATGCGCTCGTTGAACGACATCTGTGCGCCTTCGGACGCCGGATCGTAGGGCTCGCTCAATTGACTTTCTCCGTGCGCAGCCGGAAGCGCTGGATCTTGCCGGTCTGGGTCTTGGGCAAAGCAGCAATGAATTTCACCGATCGCGGGTATTTGTAGGGCGCGATCGTCGCCTTGACATGGTCCTGCAGGCGCTTGGTCGTCAATGCGTCAGGCGCCACGCCCTGCACCAGCACGACATGCGCCTCGACGATCTGGCCGCGCTCGGCGTCCTCGGCGCCGATCACCGCGCATTCGGCGACGTCGGGATGTGACAGAAGTGCGGCCTCGACCTCGGGGCCGGCAATGTTGTAGCCGGCGCTGACGATCATATCGTCGGAGCGCGCGGCGAAATGGAAGAAGCCGTCCTCGTCCTGCGTGAAGGTGTCGCCGGTGATGTTCCAGCCGTCGCGCACGTAGTCCTTCTGCCTGATATCGGCCATGTAGCGGCAGCCGGTCGGGCCGCGCACCGCCAGCCTGCCGGTCGCGCCGCGCGGTACTTCGCGCATCTCGTCGTCGACGATGCGCGCCTCGTAGCCGCCGACCGGCTTGCCGGTCGACGCGGGCTTCATGTCGCCAAAGCGGTTGGAGATGAAGATGTGCAGCATTTCGGTGGCGCCGATGCCGTCGAGGATCGGCTTGCCGGTCTTTTGCGTCCACTCTTCGAAAACCGGAGCGGGCAAGGTTTCGCCGGCTGAAACGGCAACCCGCAGCGAAGACAAATCGGCACCTTCATCCATGGCCTTCAGCATGGCGCGGTAGGCAGTCGGCGCGGTGAAGGAGATCGTGGCTTTGTAGGTCTCGATGATGTGGATCATGTTGGGTGGCGTCGCCTGCTCCAGCAGCGTCGCCGCCGCACCGAAGCGCAGGGGAAAGATAGCGAGCCCGCCAAGGCCGAAAGTGAAAGCCAGCGGCGGCGAGCCGACGAAGATGTCGTCCGGCGTCACCTCCAGGATTTCGCGGGCATAGGCGTCGGCGATGATCAGGAGGTCGCGGTGGAAATGCATCGTCGCCTTCGGCACGCCTGTCGTGCCCGAGGTGAAGCCGAGCAGCGCGACATCGTCGCGGCCGGTGTTGACGGCGGTGAATGTCACCGGCTTGTCGAGAGCGGCACGATCGAGCTCGGCATCATGGTTGGCGGTGCCGTCGAAGCCTATGACCTGTTTGAGGAAGGTGCTGTCCTTGGCGCAGGCGGTCATCTCGTCCATCAGCCTGGTGTCGCAGAGCGCGACGGTGATTTCCGCCTTGTCGACGATCTTGGCCAGTTCGCCGGCGCGCAGCATAGGCATGGTGTTGACGACCACGGCGCCGACCTTGGTGGCAGCCAGCCAGCAGGCGACCATGGCGGGGTTGTTGGCCGAGCGGATCAGCACCCGGTTGCCGGGCTCGACGCCATAATTCTCGACCAGCGCGTGGGCGAGCCTGTTCGTCCAGTCGGACAGTTCCTTGTAGGTGCGGCGGCGGCCATTGCCGATCAGGGCTGTGCGGTCGCCGAGGCCCTTCTCGACCAGCCGGTCGGTCAGTTCGACACCGGCGTTGAGGCGTTCGGGATAGTCGAAGCCGTCGAGCAGTATATCGGGCCATTGCTCCGGCGGCGGCAGGTGATCGCGCGTGAACGTGTCGATATGCGCTGAAGGCCCAAGCATGTCGCCGCTCTCCCGTCTGCTGCCTGGCCAGTGCGCAATGCGCCTTGGCTGGATGTGGTGGATCCTAAGGTCCTGCTCTGAGGAGGCTTCGTGCTGCCCATCACGCCTGCTCGGAGATGCGCGCCGAAAGGGTGAACATCTGCAGGTGAGGGCAGCACAGCAGACCTCCCATTGTCGGCTGTTCGTGCGGGCAGGATCGCACCAGTCGAAATTTGTTTCAAGCCTAAAATGTTTTTGCCCTGGAGCATTGACGCATGGCGTGGCGCTGGCCATTGCTAGCGCAACAGCGATGCCGTTTTGGGGGAGGGCGCAGATGTTCGAACGTCACATCGTCGATTGGGATGATGCCTATGCCAACGGCGCGAACATTGCCGGCAGCGACCGTTGGCCAGCCGCCTGGTCCGAGCCAGCGGCAGCATTCCGCGATGCGCTCTCGGCAGAGAGCCGGGCACGGCTCGACATCGCCTACGGCGACAGGCCGCGCAATCGGCTCGATCTTTTCCTTCCCAAGGCCGCGCCCAAAGGACTGGTGGTGATTATCCATGGTGGTTACTGGCTGGAGACCGACAAGAGCTTGTGGTCGCATCTCGCCAATGGCGCGGTCGGCAGCGGCTTCGCCGTTGCGATGCCCTCCTACACGCTGTGCCCGGACATACGCATCGCAGGCATCGTCCGGGAGGTCGGGGCGGCGATTGGCAAGGCAGCGGCAATGGTTGACGGACCGCTGATGCTGACCGGACATTCGGCCGGCGGCCATCTCGCCACCCGGATGGTGACGACAACCACGCCTCTGGCGCCGGATGTGGCGCGGCGCATACGCCATGTCGTTTCGATTTCAGGTCTACACGATTTGCGTCCGCTCATGCGCACCGGCATGAACAAGGACCTGGCAATCGACGAAGAGGAGGCGCTGGCTGAAAGCCCAGCCCTGCTGCGCCCGATGGATGGCGCCCGCATCACCTGCTGGGCCGGCGGCGGTGAGCGCGCCGAGTTCCTGCGCCAGAATGCGTTGCTTGCCAACATCTGGACCGGCCTTGGCGCCACCACCAGCACCGTGGTCGAGCCCGACCGGCATCACTACGACATTGTCGACGGCCTTGCCGATCCGGCGCATCCGCTGACACAGAGCTTGATCTCGAGCTAGAGCCGAGATCACTTTCTCGTCTGTTATGAACGGCTTGCCTGGAATTCCTCAGCGCAGCATCAAAACGCTGCAAGCCTCGCCCGCGGCTGCTGCAGGGGCAAACGGCGCCCGCACGATCAGCCCGTTGGCGTCGGCCAGCATTCTCAGCATCGAGGAATCCTGAATGCCGAACGGCGTCGCCACCAGCGCGCCGTCATCTTCCCTGACCACGGCTCGGACATAGTCCTGGCGCAAATCATTGGCCGGCATTGCGGTACCCAGTCGCGCTGGGCGAATGTCCTGGCGATGGTTGCGGCCACCGAGCCGCGCCAGCAGCGGCTTCAGGAACAGTTGCGAGCAGACCAGGCTTGCCACCGGGTTGCCGGGCAGGCCGATGCACCTGATATCGC
>NZ_RZPF01000507.1:0-4926 GCF_004022735.1 Mesorhizobium sp. M7A.F.Ca.AU.001.01.1.1 | reverse complement strand
CATCTCGGGTGCGGTTGCCGGCCTGGTCGCGGTGACGCCGGCTTCCGGCTTCGTCAACCCGACCGGTGCCTTCATCGTCGGCATCGTCGCAGGCGTCGTCTGCTACCTCTCGGCGGTCAAGGTCAAGCACATGTTCGGCTATGACGACTCGCTCGACGCCTTCGGCGTGCATGGCGTCGGCGGTGTGGTCGGCGCTCTGCTCACCGGCGTGCTCGCCGACCCGGCGATCAACAGCCTCGGCGCAGGTGCTTCGCTCGGCAAGCAGATCTACGGCGTTGCCGTCACCATCGTGTGGACCGGCATTGCCACCTTCGTGCTCCTCTACATCGTCAAGGCGCTTGTCGGCCTGCGCCCGACGACCCAGGAAGAGGTCGAAGGCCTCGACATCTCCCAGCATGGCGAAGTGGTGCCGTAAGGGCGGAACCCTCCTCCCGCCGGCCCCATATCTCCACGCAATTCCGAATGGAAAGCGCTGCACAGTTCTCCTGGAATTGCTTTGAAAGATCCCGTCGTGACGCTCCCGAAAGGAGTTCACGCATTGAGGCCCGGATCGCATCCGGGCCTCTTTTTTTGGCAAGCCATTCCGGCAATGCCCGGCTTCACGCAATCACGTTCGCGTGATCATGTTTTTTGAGGAAACAACGACCGCTCTGGTTCCGAACCGTGGGGACGATCGTCGTTCTGACGCTCGTGCCAAACAACAGGGAAGGAAACCATCTCATGAACCTCAAGAACATCTGTCTCGGAGCGCTTGCTCTTTCCATGATCGGCGGCGTGGCGTTTGCCGGTGCTCTGGACGAGCCCGACAACATGGCGCCGTTCTTCACGGATTCCGGCATGAAAACCATGAAGCCGATGGCGGGCTTCAAGACAGCTTTCATGGCCATGCCGATGGAAAAGCAGGAAGCGATGAAGAAGGAATGCCAGGATGCGGCGATGAGCAAGCCGCATGCGGAATTCTGCGCCAATGTGCAGGCGCTCGGCGGCGCCAACTGATTTGCCGCGATCGGGCCGAGGCCCGATCTCCGTTCAGACGACCAATGGCGGGCCGGCAGCCCGCCATTGTTTCGTTCGATGGAGCTCCATCGGTCCGTCGTCCATCATTGCCTCATACGGCTCAACCGGCGGTAATGAGGTTTGAGCGTCTCAACCTCTTATAGTTAATGCGCCCTTAACCTTCCCACCGATAGTCTGAGACCCGAATCTGCCGGAGTGCGCCACGCACCCGGCGAGTCCACGACAGACGGGGAAGAGCATGCGTTCAGGGGCTTCAGCACCGCTCGCGCTGGCCGATACGGGGCACGGCATCCAGGCGTTCGCGCGGCGTCAGGTCGGGCGGCTGGTTGGCGTCGGCCTGTTCGCGCTGGCCGCCTTTGGCGTTGCCAGCCTTGCCACCTGGAATGTCGCCGATCCGAGTTTTTCCCACGCGACGAACAACTCCGTCACCAACGCCATGGGCTATGCGGGTGCCGTGTTCTCCGACCTCGCCATGCAGTTCTTCGGCCTCGCCGCCGTCGCCGCCCTGGTTCCGACGGTCATCTGGGGCTTCCTGCTGTTTTCCGCGCGCGGTGTCGACAGGCTGCCCAAGCGCGGGTTGTCCTGGTTCGGCTTCGCGCTGCTGGCCGCGGCGATGGTCGGCTGCGTGGTGCCGCCCAAGACCTGGCCGCTGCCCACCGGCCTCGGCGGCGTGTTCGGCGACATGGTGCTGAAGATCCCCGGTGTCGTCATCGGCGGCTATCCGACCGGGCTGATCGCCAGCATCATCGCCATCCTGCTGTCGGCGCCCGCACTGTGGCTCTTCGCCCATGGCTCGGCGCTGATCGGACGCAAGAACGGCTTTGCCGTGATGGAGGACGAGCCCGCCGTCGATCCGCGCGAGGACGACCTTTTGTTCGACAATGACGAGGACGAAGGCGACGAGGGCATCCTGGCGCTCGGCGCCATCACCCATTGGTGGCTGTCGCTGCGCGCGTGGATGCACCGCCGCGCCGTGCGCCGCAGGCAGGAGCGGGACGAGTACGAGCCGGAGATGGAGCAGCGCTCCACCGCCTGGCGCCGCGCCGCCGAACGGGTCGAATCGGCCGAGTTCGCCGAGCAGCGGATGAGCCAGGATGGCCGCGCCCGCGTCGAGCCGGAATTCTTCGCCGCCATGGTCAACGACCGCAGCGCCTCGCTCGACCCCGACGATGCCGATATCTTCGACGACCGCTTCGACAATGCGGGCGAGGATGCCGATTTCGACGATGAGCCTGTCGTGCAACGCCGAGGCGCGCCGACCGCCAAGGTACAGCCGTTCCGTTCCGATGCCGCCACGCGCGTCGAGGCGCCGGCGGCGCGCCCCGTGCCCGGCGCCCGTGTGCAGCGCGAGGCGCAGACATCGCTGATCGGCTCTGAAAAATTCGAAATGCCGTCGCTGCACTTCCTCTCCGAGCCGAAGAACGTGGTGCGCGACGCCAGCCTGTCCAAGGACGCGCTGGAACAGAACGCGCGCCTGCTCGAAGGCGTGCTGGAGGATTTCGGCGTCAAGGGCGAGATCATCGCCGTCCGTCCGGGTCCGGTCGTCACGCTCTATGAGCTCGAACCGGCGCCCGGCATCAAATCGTCGCGCGTCATCGGCCTGTCCGACGACATCGCCCGCTCGATGAGCGCCATCGCCTGCCGCGTCGCGGTGGTGCCCGGCCGCAACGCCATCGGCATCGAACTGCCGAACGCCAAGCGCGAAACCGTCTATCTCAGGGAGATCCTGGCCAGCCGCGACTTCGAGACGACGAAGGCCAAGCTGGCACTGGCGCTGGGCAAGACCATCAATGGCGAGGCGGTCATCGTCGACATCGCCAAGATGCCGCACGTGCTGGTCGCCGGCACCACCGGCTCGGGCAAGTCGGTCGCCATCAACACCATGATCCTGTCGCTGCTCTACCGGCTGACGCCGCAGGATTGCCGGCTGATCATGATCGATCCGAAGATGCTGGAACTCTCGGTCTATGACGGCATCCCGCATCTGCTGACGCCCGTCGTCACCGATCCGAAGAAGGCGGTGGTGGCGCTGAAATGGACCGTGCGCGAGATGGAGGACCGCTACCGCAAAATGTCCAAGGTCGGCGTGCGCAACATCGACGGCTTCAACGCCCGTGTCAGCCAGGCGGACAAGAAGGGTGAGAAGATCTCGCGCACCGTTCAGACCGGCTTCGACCGCCAGACCGGCGAGGCGATCTACGAGACCGAGAACCTCGATCTCGAGCCGATGCCTTATATCGTCGTCATCATCGACGAGATGGCCGACCTGATGATGGTCGCCGGCAAGGACATCGAAGGTGCCGTGCAGCGCCTGGCGCAGATGGCGCGCGCCGCCGGCATCCATGTCATCATGGCAACGCAGCGGCCGTCGGTCGACGTCATCACCGGCACCATCAAGGCCAATTTCCCGACCCGCATCTCCTTCCAGGTGACGTCGAAGATCGACAGCCGCACCATTCTGGGCGAGCAGGGCGCCGAGCAGCTGCTCGGCATGGGCGACATGCTCTACATGGCCGGCGGCGGCCGTATCCAGCGCGTGCACGGCCCGTTCGTCGCCGATGAAGAGGTCGAGAAGATCGTCGCGCATCTGAAGCTGCAGGGCGTGCCGGAGTATCTCGACGCCATCACCGAGGATGATGGCGAGGATGACGACGAGCCGTCAGGCAAGGGTGGAGCGAGCGGCGGTGGCGGCAACAGCAATTTCGAGGATTCCGACGATCCTTACGATCAAGCGGTCTCCGTGGTGCTGCGCGATGGCAAGGCCTCGACCAGCTATATCCAGCGCCGGCTGGGCATCGGCTATAACCGCGCTGCCTCGATCATCGAGAAGATGGAGAAGGAAGGTATCGTCGGCCCGGCCAACCATGCCGGCAAGCGCGAGATCCTGGTGCCGACCGAAGAGGACAAGTTCTGACCAGAAAGCCTGACCCTTGCGACATCCGGCAACCTTGAACCTTTCAAGGCGTTGAAGCGACCAAGGGACGCCCGACCCGCCAAATTTCAGCCCAACTGGGGGTCCAAGCACAGAACAACTCAGGAATCAGACGAGAGTGACCGACATGAAAAACGATCTTTCAGCGCTCAGCACATTTGCTCCATCCCGGCGTCAGTTGCTGGGCCTCGGTCTGGCGTTTGCAGGGGCGGCAGCCTTCAACGCGGTGCCCGGCTTCCAGGTGCTGGCCTCGGCGCAGGCGGCTGTGCCGGCCGCTGCGCAGAAGATCGCCGACCACTTTTCCTCGGTCAAATCGATGAGCGGCGAATTCGTGCAGTTCGGCCCCAAGGGCGAGCAGACCGGCGGCAAGTTCTTCCTCGAACGGCCGGGCAAGATCCGCTTCAACTACGACGGCTCTTCGAACTTCCGGGTGATTTCAGACGGCCAGTCGGTGGTCATCCTGAACAAGAGGCTCAACACGTCCGATCTCTATCCGCTGTCGAAGACACCCTTGAAGCTGCTGCTCGACAACAGGATCGACCTCTCCGGCGACCGCGTCAAAAGCGTCAAGCAGGAGGACGACCTCACAACCATCCAGCTCGCCGACAAATCGGTGTTCGGCAATTCGAAGATCACCATGATGTTCGATCCGAAAACCTTCGACTTGCGGCAGTGGACGATCACCGACGCGCAGGGCAAGGATACGACGGTGATGATCTTCAACACCAAGGAAGGCGTCAGCTTCGCGCCGGATACTTTCGCCATCGACTACACGGCGAACCGCGAGCTCAACACCAACAAGGCGCGCTAGCTTCAAACGCTCCAATAGCTGTGGAAAGCACCGGGCCGCGCCTCGTCGAGCGTTGCCCGGCTTGTCTTTGCGGCTTGCGGCTGGCAATTTCCCGGACCGACTCCGTCAAAAGGCGTCTTCCCCGCCGGGACCCATCGGTTCTGGCCGGTTGCACGCTGTCCTGGAT
>NZ_RZPF01000506.1:0-4950 GCF_004022735.1 Mesorhizobium sp. M7A.F.Ca.AU.001.01.1.1 | reverse complement strand
GCGTCAGGCTGCGCGCCGCGATCCGCTGGCGGATCGTCGCCATGACGCCTTCGACCAGCGTACCGCCGCTCTCGCTTCCTGTAGTCTGCTTGTCCATCCGTACTGCTCTGCTGACTATGACAGTTTTGCATAATTGTACCGCATTGTCTCTGGCGATACTACCGGCTCCGCGCGATACGGAGCCGACAAACGGAGCATACGATGGACAAGACCGCGAGTGGCTGGATGAATGGATTCATCGGCGTGTTGATCTTCAGCGGCTCGCTGCCGGCGACGCGCGTGGCGGTCAGGGAATTCGATCCGACATTCCTGACCTCGGCCCGGGCGGCGATTGCCGGACTGCTTGGCCTTGCGCTGCTGCTCCTGTTTCGGCAGAAACGCCCGGAGCGCGGCGATCTGCTGTCGCTGGTGATCGTGGCACTTGGCGTGGTTGTCGGCTTTCCCTTGCTGACCGCGCTGGCGCTGAAGCACGTCACCACGGCCCATTCCATTATCTTCGTCGGCCTGCTGCCGCTGGCCACTGCGATATTCGGCGTGCTGCGCGGCGGCGATCGGCCGCGCCCGGCGTTCTGGTTGTTTTCATGCATAGGCAGTGCGCTGGTCGCGGGCTTTGCGCTGACGCAGGGCGTGACTGCCTCGCCGGTCGGCGACGGTCTGATGCTGGCTGCCATCATCGCTTGCGGCCTCGGCTATGCCGAGGGCGCCGCGCTGTCGCGCAGGCTCGGCGGCTGGCAAGTGATCTGCTGGGCGCTGGTGCTGTCGCTGCCGATCATGCTGGTGCTGACGCTGCTGACCATGCCGCCGTCGTTCGACGGCGTCGGCGTCAGTGCGTGGATGGGGCTTGCCTATGTCTCGCTGTTCAGCATGCTGATCGGCTTCGTGTTCTGGTATCGCGGCCTGGCGCAAGGCGGCATCGCCGCGGTCGGACAGTTGCAGCTGCTGCAGCCATTCTTCGGACTGGCACTGGCAGCGACGCTGCTGCACGAACAGGTCAGTTCGTTGATGGTGGTCGTCACGCTTGGCGTGGTGCTTTGCGTCGTAGGCGCCAAGCGATTCGCGAAGCAGGAATTGCCACGACGCGCGATCGCCTGACGACGGTGCCGTCCTCGCCTAAAACTTCGTCACCACCCCAATCCCAATGCCCTCGAAGCCGCCCATCGCCATCAGGGCCGCAGGCGCCTCGTCGAGACTGATCCTCTTGCCGACCAGCAGTTCGGGCTTCAGCTTGCCGTTGCGGATCATGTCCATCATCGCCTGGTAGCGGTAGGCCTGCATGCCGTGGCTGCCGAGGATTTCGAGCTCGAAGGCGATCACCTTGTCCATCGGCACCTGCGGCCGGGCATGCTCGCCCAGCATCAGGCCGACCTGCACATGGCGGCCGCGCCGGCGCAGATTGGATATCGAATTGAACGAGGTGGTGGGGTGGCCGAGCGCGTCCATCGACATATGCGCGCCGCCATTGGTGATCTGCTTGACCGCCTTGACCACGTTCGGCGTCGTAGATGCATTGATGGTGGCGACGGCGCCGATCTTTTTGGCGAAATCCAGTTTCTCGTCGGTGAGATCGATGGCGATGACATTGGCGCCCATGGCGCTGGCAATCATAATCGCCGACAGGCCGACGCCGCCGCAGCCATGCACCGCGACCCATTCGCCCGGCTTCACCCGGCCCTGGTCGACAATGGCTCGAAACGAAGTGACGAAGCGGCAGCCGAGGCTGGCGGCGGTGGCGAATTCCATCTCGTCGGGCAGGCGCACAAGATTGGTGTCGGCATGTTCGATGGCGACATATTCGGCAAACGAGCCCCAGCCGGTGAAGCCAGGCTGTGTCTGGTGCTCGCAGACCTGGTGATTGCCCGAATTACACTCGAAGCAGCGGCCGCAGCCGACGGCGAACGGCACTGTGACGCGCTCGCCGGCCTTCCAGCGTGTGACCTGCTTGCCCGCGGCGACGACGATGCCGGCAAGTTCATGGCCCGGCACGTGCGGCAGCGTGATGCCTTCGTCATGACCCATCCAGCCATGCCAGTCGCTGCGGCACAGACCGGTCGCCTCGACCTTGATGACGACGCCATCGGCTGCCGGCTTCGGATCAGGAACGGTCTGGATCCTCGGCGCTTCGCCGAATTTCTCGAAGACGACGGCTTTCATCGGCAACACCACCTTTCACACGGCCTGCGGGAAACGATAGCCGATTCCCTATCCGGTCAAGCGAAAATCGATTCCGCCAGCCATACTGTTCCGGTGCCGACGCTACGCAGATGACGCCTTATTCCGCGTCGATCTGGTTCTGGGGCGCCGCTTTCTGGAAGGCCGGCAGCGCCATGCAGGCGGCGTTGATGCGCGCGATCGTCGGGTAGGGCGTCAGATCGACGCCAAAGCGGGCATTGCTGGCAATCTGTGCGGCGAGGCAGATGTCAGCCAGACCCGGCGCGTCGCCATGGCAGAATGTTCCGGTCTCCGCCGACAAGGCCAGGATCTTTTCAAGCGGCTGAAAGCCCTCGTTCACCCAGTGGCGGAACCAGTTGACGACGTCCTCGTCGCCGGCGCCGAACAGCGTGCGCAGCGAGGTCAGCACGCGCAGATTGTTCACCGGGTGGATGTCGCAGGCGATCATCTGCGCCAGCATTCTGACCCGTGCCCGACCGGCCGCATCCCCTGGCAATAGCGGTGGTTCCGGGCTGGTCTCGTCGAGGAATTCGATGATCGCCAGCGATTGCGTCAGCAGCGTGCCGTCGCCGAGCACCAGCGCCGGCACCAGCCCTTGCGGATTGACCGCGAGATAGGCTGGTTCGAGGTGCTCGCCATGGCGCAGATGATGCGGGATATAGTCGTAGCTCAGCCCCTTCATCTCCAGCGCGATCCGCACCCGGTAGGAGGTGGAGGAGCGATAGTAGTTGTGCAGGACGAGTTTGCTCATGCGCTCACTTCGGCTGGCCGATGGTTATTTCGATGGTGCCGATGCCGTCGACGCCGCCGGTCATCGTGTCGCCGGGGCCAACCGCGCCGACGCCTGCTGGCGTACCGGTGAAGATCAGGTCGCCGGGCTCGAGCTCCATCGCCTCGCTGCAGATCGACACGATATCCGGTATCGGCCAGATCAGTTCGGCGAGGTCGGCATCCTGCCTGACCTTGCCGTTGACGGCGAGCCAGATGCGGCCCTTCTGTGGGTGGCCGGATTCGTGCGCTTGCACCAACGGGCTGCAAGGGGCGGAGCGGTCGAAGGCCTTCGACCAGTCCCAGGGCCGGGCGGCCTTCTTGGCCTCGTCCTGCAGGTCGCGGCGGGTGAGGTCGATGCCGACGCCGTAGCCCCAGACATGGTCCAGCGCCTTGTCGCGGGGAATGCGGAAGCCGGCTTTGCCGATCGCGGCCACCAGTTCGATCTCGTGGTGCAGATTGGCCGTCAGCGGCGGGTAGGGGATAGCGGTGCCGGAATCGACCACCGCGTCGGCCGGCTTGGTGAAGAAGAAGGGCGGATCACGCTCGTCATTGCCGAATTCGCGGGCATGCGCCGCGTAGTTGCGGCCGACGCAGTAGATACGGCGCACCGCAAAACGATCGGACGAGCCGGCAACGGCCACCGATGCGGTTGCGGGCAGGGGAAGGACGAATTCTGTCATCAAGGGTCTCTGCTTGGTTGCCGGAACATTCGACCGATTTGGGGGCCTGGACAAGGCGATTTGGTCGAGAAAGTGCCGGCGGCACTTTCCGCCGGAGATGGCGATATACTATTTGGCAATAATCTGGCCATGGTGGAGAGGTTATTCTAATCGCTCACGAACTGAAATGAACCCCATGACCGCAACCCACGATCGCGCCCGGTTTCTGATCATCGACGACCATCCGCTGTTTCGTGAGGCGCTGCACAGCGCCGTGCAGATGGCCTATCCGGAAGTCGACACGGTGGAGGCGCGCTCGATCACCGAGGCGCTCGATCTTCTGGCCGATGCCAAGCCGTTCGACCTCGCGCTTCTCGACCTCTCGATGCCCGACGTGCACGGTTTTGACGGCCTGCTGCAACTCCGGACCCGCTATCCGCGCCTGCCCGTGGTGATCGTCTCTGGTTACGAGGAGCCGAAGATCATTTCCGAAGCGCTGTCCTATGGCGCTGCCGGCTTCATCCCGAAATCGGCGCGCAAGAGCGACCTCGCCGCAGCCATCCGCTCGGTGATGGAAGGCGCGATCTATGTGCCGGAGACCTACGAAGGCCGGCCGCCGGACGCCGACAGCGCCGACCGCGCCGACATGGTGCAGCGCCTGTCGACGCTAACGCCGCAGCAACTGCGCGTGCTGCAGATGCTGCGCCAGGGCCTGCTCAACAAGCAGATCGCCTACGAGCTGCAGGTGGGAGAGACCACGGTGAAGGCGCATGTCTCGGAGATCCTGCGCAAACTCAATGTCTACAGCCGCACGCAAGCGGTGATCGAGGTGTCGAAGCTGGACAATGCGGAGTTGTTTCGCGATCAGGCTGGGTTTTGAGCTTTTACCCTCCTCCTTGTGGGGAGGGTCGATCCGCGAAGCGGAGCGGGGTGGGGGTCTGCGCCGCACCCCACCCCGGCGCTCCGCGCCGACCCTCCCCATCGAGGGGAGGGTAACCCATCATGCGCCGCGCTCAAGAATTACGGTCACAGTGCACTATTTCGCTTCGGCCGCCTGCCCCGCTTCCGCGGTTCCGGTTTGCCCGAAAATCCTACCCAGAAATGCCTCGTTGCCCACCGGCCAGCCGATGCTCTCGGCCTTGCGCAGTGCGTCGAAAGCCGCGGCATCCATCTCGATCAAATCGAACCGCCCGACCGACGACGGCAACTGTGTTTCATCGGCCCCAATTCCGTGACGCCATCGGGCTTATCAGTCGGATGCGCCCGAGCGTTTGACCAGGACCAATCCGCCGCCTGCTTCACCAGTCCCGCGCGCACCGGATTCAACCCGACATAACGCACAGCCGACAAG
>NZ_RZPF01000505.1:0-4960 GCF_004022735.1 Mesorhizobium sp. M7A.F.Ca.AU.001.01.1.1 | reverse complement strand
TCATAGGACTGCTTGGCGTAGTCCGACTGGATCTCGATGGCCTTTTCCAGCGACTTGGCTGAAAACAGCTTCTCCACAGTGGCGCTGCCGGTTTCAAAACTCTTCTTGGTGTATTCACCAGCCTCGGTGGCAATCGCCTGTGCGCCCTTGGAGAGCGACGCGAAGCTCTTCAATCCGGTGTCGGCGAACTCTTTGCCGTATTTGCTGAAGTCCTCATAGGTCTGGGTCATTTCACGATTCCCTTGACGGTTGAGGCGTCCTTCTTCGGGGCGCCCTTGTGCAATGCAAGATAATATATTGTGCGCCGCACAAAAGTCAAGATTTCGCGGGCTCGCGGACCCGCCTGCGCAGCCAATGGCTAAAAATCGAATAAAGAGAGCTTCAAGCACGAAGAAAATGGTGAACGCGGCGGTTACCATAAACGGATTGGTAACGCTGCGCCGGTAGCTTGGCCGGAAGCGAGGCAGGACCCTTTGCCGCCTCCAACGCAACGAAGAAATCCAAGGGAAGTACCAGTGCGTAAGGCGTTGTTGGGCATCGTTTCCAAATCCACCTCCCCTCTCAAAACGATGATGATCATCGCCTTGGCGATGACATTCGTTTTTGGAGACGTTGCCTCGTCGCTGGCGGCCAAGCAGGCGGCCATCGTCGTGGATGCCAAGACTGGCAAGGTGCTTTACTCCGCAGATGCCAACGGCAGGCGCTATCCAGCTTCGCTGACCAAGATGATGACGCTGTACCTGACCTTCGAAGCGATGGCGAAGGGCAAGATCAGCAGGAATACGCCAGTGGTGTTTTCCGCCAAGGCCTCCGCCGAGGCGCCGACGAAACTTGGCGTGAAGCCGGGCGGTTCGGTCACGGTCGAGACCGCGATCCTGTCGATCGTCACCAAGTCGGCGAATGACTCGGCCACCGCGCTCGGCGAAATGCTCGGCGGCAATGAAACCACTTTTGCCCGCATGATGACCGCCAAGGCGCGTGCGCTGGGCATGAACGGCACCGTGTTCCGCAACGCCAATGGCCTGCCAGACCCTGGCCAGTTCACCACCGCGCGCGATATGGCGACGCTCGGCATCGCGCTGCGCGAACATTTTCCGCAATATTACGGCTATTTCTCGCAGCGCTCCTTCCTCTACGGGCGTCAGCGCATCAACGGTCACAATCGCCTGCTCGGACGCATCAAGGGTGTCGACGGCATCAAGACGGGCTACACCCGCGCCTCCGGCTTCAACCTCGTCTCGTCGGTTTCCGACGGCAATCGCCGCATCGTCGGCGTGGTCATGGGCGGCAGTTCCGGCCGCAGCCGCGACAATCAGATGGCCAGCTTGATCAACACCTATCTGCCGAGGGCATCGACTCGCGGCGGTGGCGATCTGGTGGCCAAGGCCGGCGGCAACAACCCGGTCACCGCCCTCGCCCAGGTTCTCCTGCCCAAGCATGACGCTCCGACGCCCGATGACAAGCCTGTTGTGGCGCAGGACGACGCCACCGTCGCCGAGGACGCCACGGTCGCGGAAGACGATACCCCGCAGGCCGAAGAAGCAGCCCCCGTCGTCAAGACCAGAAAGGTCAAGACCGTCATCGTTTCAGCCCCCCAGGTCGCGACGGCCCAGGTCGTCGCTGCCTATGCCGAGCCAACACCAGCGGCCGTCGATCCGGTCAACACGGCGTCGGTGCCGTCGGGCTGGGCCATTCAGGTCGCCTCGTCGCCAAAGCAGTCCGAGGCACAGGCCTTCCTCGACAAGACCACCAAGCAGGCGCCCAAGGTGCTGGCCGACGCCTCCGGCTTCACCGTCGCCTTCGACAAGGACGGCGTCACCTACTATCGCGCCCGCTTCGGCGGCTTCGGTTCGAAGACCGCCGCCTGGAAGGCCTGCACCGCTTTGAAGAAGAAGAACATCGAGTGCTACGCCGTCCAGCAGTAGGACGGCGTGGAAATCATCTCCCGGAAAAATTCTGCGTCGAAGGAGACTAGTTGTGATTGGAGAGCAAGACGTCCTTGGCTTCGTTAATCCGCGCCGCCAGGAAAGACGTGCCGCCGACATCGGGGTGCAGGCGCTGCATCAGGCGGCGGTGCGCCTTGCGGACATCCGCCGCGGCGGCCCCCGCTTCAAGACCAAGGACCTTGTAGGCCTCCTCCTTAGTCATGGCGCCCGGACCTGGCGCAACACCCAGCCCTTCGCCACCGTTCGTCTCAGTGTTTTTGCGCCAGACGGGAAATCTGCCGTCAAGATACGTCTCTAGCAACTGCCGGCTCTCCGGATCACCGGAGAGTTCGCGGTAGAGGTGCTGCAATTCCACCAGCCCCATCGCGCCAAGCATCTTGCCTTCGTGGCGGCCAGCCAGGACCAGTCCTTCGAGGCCGCCGGTATCGTGATCGAGCTCCATTTCCAATGCCGCTGTGCGCACCGTCGAGCGTTTGCCCGGTGCAAGCCCCGCCGGCTGGCGTTTCATTCGCATGGAACCATACCAGGCAATTGCCGCGGTGAGGATCATGCCGCCGACGCCTTCACGGCCGACCACCAGCACGGCGACGCCGACAACTGCCAGAAGAGCCGGCCCAAGCGTTCGCAGCGTGCCCGCCAGTTTCGCTGGCTCGGCACGCAGAAAAATCGTCACCGCGCCGAGCAGCAGCAAAAGCAACGCTACAAAAGCGATGATTGCGCCCATTATTTTCCGCCGCCCCGCAGATGCTCGATCATCAGCCGGTCTTCCGGCCTGCCTCTGGCTTCGAGCGCCTTCAACCCGCCGGTCGCGAACACGGCGACAGCCGAAAGCAGTCCGGCCAGGGTCGCGGCAGCCCGCCGATCAAACCGGAACCAGGCCCCCTTGGACAGCCGCGCAACCTCTTTGAATGCCTTTTCCGCGCTGGAATCATGGCCTTCCTGAAAGACGAAGACAGGAACGCCATGAAGGCCGAGGCTGCCGGCCTTTTCGGCCAGATCGTCGATATCCTCTTCCATCGCATCGCCGATATAGACCAGCGCATTGACCTTAGCGGTTGCCGTCTGTTTCAACGCATGCGCCAGCACCTTGCCGATCTGGGTGTGACCGCTGCGGCACTCGATCCGCGTCATCAGCTGCTTCAAGGCATTGGTGTCGCTCACGAAAGCGGACGAACGGCACTCGCCAAGACCGCGAAAATAAACCAGTTGCACGCTGAGGGTTCCTGCCTTGCCGACGGCGTCGAACATCTGGCCCTGCAGCGTGCAGGCCAGATCCCAGGTTGGCTGGCGGCTCATCGTCGCGTCGAGAGCAAGGATCAGCCTGCCCGAACCGGTCGCCGATGCGGCAAGTGTCCTCGCCTGGCGAATGAAGGCGTCGATCTCGCCAGCGTTGGATTGAGGCTTGATCGGCGCAGGATTGGTCCTCGCTGGCACAGGTTGCTTCTTATCGCTCATAAAAAACAAGATGTGGCGTTGCCACATCGCTTGCAAGCCCCACATCGGGTGGCACAAAGGGCCAGACGGTGATGCCACCTGGGGTCAGAGCAGGCCGAGGTCGGCAAGCTCGCGCCTGAGTTTCGGCGGCATCTCGATCAGTCCGGCCTTGCCCTTGCCCAGATCGAGCGGCGCGTCGGCCGGCTTCAGATAGCGCCAGCCCTGAAAGGCCCGGCGCGGCTGCCAGTCGGTTCGAACAACCTCGGGGTCGAGAATCAGGTGGCAGCGGCCGATGCCTTCACTATCGGTGAACGGCCGGATCTCGGTGATCAGTTGGCGGCACTGCACATTTCCTTTGATCACCCAATAGAGCGAACCGCCATCGGTGACCTCGGCGCCGCGCGTCGGCATCATGCGCGTGGTGTGATATTGCTCGACCGGCTCACCGGCGCGCCGCCGCTCGTCGAGGCGGAAGGCGATCCACTCCTCGAGATCTTCGACGCTGTCGCAGCCGACACAGAGTTTTATGAGATTGAGAGACATCGCTTAAGGTTAGTCCCGCATGCGGACGCGTCAACGACCGGATCGACTTCTCCACAGTGGCAGTTTAGGCCAGCCTTCAGCATTCCACGACGTTGACGGCGAGCCCACCCAGGCTGGTTTCCTTGTACTTCTCGTTCATGTCGAGGCCGGTCTGGCGCATGGTCTCGATTGCTGCATCGAGAGGTACGAAATGGGTGCCGTCGCCCTTGATGGCCAGTGACGCTGCCGTCACCGCCTTGACCGCGCCCAGCGCATTGCGCTCGATGCACGGCACCTGCACCAGCCCGCCAACCGGATCGCAGGTCATGCCGAGATGGTGTTCGAGCGCGATCTCGGCGGCATTCTCGACCTGCTCGGGCGTACCGCCCATGACGGCGCACAGGCCGGCCGCCGCCATTGCCGATGCCGACCCGACCTCGCCCTGACAGCCGACTTCGGCGCCGGAGATCGAAGCATTGGTCTTGATGATGCCGCCGACCGCAGCAGCCGTCAGCAGGAAATCACGAATGCTCGGCTGGTCCGCCTCGGGATGGAAATGCAGCCAGTAGCGCAGCACCGCCGGCAGCGTGCCGGCCGCACCGTTGGTCGGCGCTGTGACGACCCGGCCGCCAGCGGCGTTTTCCTCGTTCACCGCCATGGCGTAGATCGACAGCCAGTCATTGGCGAGCAAGGGATTGGGCTTGTTCTGCTGCCATTGCTCCTGCAGCTTGTCATGCAGCATGCGGGCACGGCGGCGCACCTTCAACCCGCCCGGCATGATGCCGTCCTGCGACAGGCCGCGGTCGATGCAGCCTTTCATGGCGCTCCAGATGCCGTCGAGGCCGGCGTCGAGCGCCTCGCGCGTCATCTGCGTCTCCTCGTTGACGCGTTTCATGTCGGCGATGGAAAGGCCGCTTTTGCCGGCCATGGCCAGCATCTCGACCGCATTCTTGAACGGATAAGGCACTTTCTTGCCTTCCGTCGTCACCGATCCCTTGGCCTTCATCCGCTGCAGTTCCTCTTCGGAAACCACGAAGCCGCCGCCGATCGAATAATAG
>NZ_RZPF01000504.1:0-4980 GCF_004022735.1 Mesorhizobium sp. M7A.F.Ca.AU.001.01.1.1 | reverse complement strand
ATCTCGAACGAAGCCCTATCGGTCGGCACCGGCGAGAAGGTGTTGGTTTCCGTCGCCAGCGAGGCGGTGAAAATGCGCATGAAAGCTCCGTCCGTGAATAGGCGCTATTTGACCGCCCCGAGCGCCAGGCCCCTGACGAGGTAGCGCTGCAGCCAGATGAACAGGATGGCCACCGGCAAGGTCGCCAGCAGCGTCGCGGCCATGACGTGATGCCATTCGATGGTGTAGCGGCCGGCGACCAGCGAAAACACCTGGATCGGCAGCGTGTAGCTTTCCTGGCTGCGCAGCATGGTGAGCGCCACGACGAACTCGTTCCAGGCGTTGATGAAGGTGAAGATCGCCGTCACCGCGATCGCCGGCAGGCAGAGCGGCAGGAACACCTTGCGCAAGGTCAGCCAGCGGCCGGCGCCCTCCATCCAGGCGGCTTCCTCGAGATCGCGCGGGATGGTGTCGAAATAGCTCTGCAGCATCCACACCGTGAAGGCGACGTTGAAGGCCATGTAGATGAAGCCGAGCGCCGTCGTGCTCTCGACCAGGCCCCAGGCCGCCATCAGCCGGAACAGGCCGAGCACCAGCACGATCGGCGAGATCATCTGCGAAATCAGCAGGAACTGGCGCAAGGCGCCGTAGCCGGCAAAGCGGAAGCGCGACATCGCATAGGCCGCCGGAACCGAGATCAGGATGGCGCCGACGGTGGCGATCACAGACACGTAGAGCGAATTGAGCAACGCCTGGCCGAAGCCGGTCGCCACCCACATGTCGGAAAAATTCGACCAGCGGAATTCGCTCGGCCACCAGGTCGGCGACAGCACTTCCTGTCTCGGCTTGACTGCGGTCAGGAACATCACCGCGAAGGGAAAGAGCGTCACCACGATCAGCGGCGCCAGCAGCAGCCAGGCGATGATCGAACGCTTGAGCTTGCTCGTCATGCGCGTTGCTCCCGCATCGCCAGCCGCACATAGATCATGGTGAAGACCAGCAAGATGGCGAACATCACCAGCGACACCGCCGATGCTTCGCCCAGCTTGCCGATGCGGAAGGCCAGCTTGTAGAGATGGGTGACCAGGATATCGGTCGAGTTGGCCGGACCGCCCTGCGTCATCACCCAGATGATCGGGAAGGAATTGAAGACGTAGATGGTGTTGAGCACGATGGCGATGTTGATGAACGGTTTCAGGAGCGGAAAGGTGATTTCGCGGAACTGCTGCAGCGGCGTCGCCCCTTCAAGCGCCGCCGCCTCGTAGAGATCGTCCGGGATCGACGACAGCCCGCCGAGGAAGATCGTCGTCGTGAACGGCACCGTCACCAGGATGCCGATCAGCACTTGCATCGGAAAGGCGGTTTCGGCACTCGCCAGCCACTGGATGTTGTGATCGATGAGGCCGAGGCCGATCAGCGCCGAATTGAGCATGCCGCTTTCGCCGCTCAGCGCCCAGCGCCAGACCACCGCGGTCATGGTCAGCGACACCGCCCAGGGCAGCATGATGATGACGCGGGCAATGCCGCGGCCATAGAAATCGGTGTTGAGGATCATCGCCACCGGGATCGACAAGAGAAGCGCGCCGCCGACCACCATCACCGTCCATTGGCCGGTGCGCCAAAGCGCGGCCGTGAAATCGGGATCGGCAGCGAGTGCCGCGAAATTGGCGAAGTCGTTGAAGTCACGAAGCTGGCCGAAGCGGCTGACGTCATGCGTCGAGATCTGGATCAGGTCCCAGACCGGCCAGAAGATGACCACCGCCGCCAGAAACAGGCTGGGCAAGGTCAGGAGATAGGGCAAGAAACGATTTTGCATCGGCTGGCTTTGTACCGCGTTGCGGGGAGATTGGATTTCGCTGGCTTGACAGATTGACTTGGTCCGGCCTCGTTCTTCTCAGGGCACCGCTTCAGGATTCCTTGCAACCGTCGGCGCTGCCCTCACCTGCTCGTCCGTTCTCCGCAGCAGTTGCGGAAGGGCCCCTTTCCTCTCCCCCGTCGATCGGGGGAGAGGTGTCGAGCGAAGCTCGACGGAGTGGGGGTCGACCCCTTGGGCGCAAGGCGAGACTTGCGCCTGGTGCTCTTCCTATATCCGTTCGCGGTGGCTGCCAGGTGGTTCCCCCACTCCGTCTCGGCTTCGCCGAGCCACCTCTCCCCCCTCCGGTGGGAGAGGAAAGGAGCCTGGCTGGGCGGCGTTGACATCGACGAACTATCTTTCTGCTCGAGGCTGCAAGATGTGGCGCGCCCCGCCTGAATCTGGGGCGCGCCACGGGCGCAGGGAGATACGCCCTATTCCTTCAGCACTGCCCCCCTACTTCTTCAGCACCGCATTGGCCTTGGCCGCCGCGTCCTTCAGGCCTGCCTCGGGGTCGCCGCCGAGATAGATCTTCTGCATGGCGTCCGACGTGATCTGGGCGACCTCTTCCCAGCCCGGGATGACCGGCGCGAAGCGGGCGTCGGGCAGCAGAGCGGTGAACGCGGCCAGATCGGCATTGTTGACGTAGTAGTCCATCTTGGCCTCTTCCTTGTTCACCGGCAGGAAGCCTTCGCCCTGTGTGAACTTGGCACGCTGCTCCGTGGTGAACAGGAAATCGAGCAGCTTCCAGGCCTCGTCCTTGTTCTTGGAGTTCTTGAACATGATGATGGAATCGGTGACGCCATAGGTGCCGCGCGCGCCGGTCGGTCCGGCGGGAATGGCCGCAACGCCGTATTTCAGGTTCGGCGCCTCGTCCTTGATCTGGTTGGACAGGAAGGGTGCGGTGATCATCATGCCGACCTTGCCCTGCTTGAACAGGTTCTGCACGTCCTCGCGGTTGTTGGAGGTGACGCCGGGTTCGGTCAGGCCTTCGTCGATCATCGACTTGTAAAGCTTGGCGGCTTCAAGCGCGCCGGGCGTGCTCAGGCCCGAAGTGCCGTCCTTGTTGAGGATTTCCGTGCCGTAGGACCACATCGCATAGTAGTAATAGACGTCGGTCTCGATCTCCTTGCCCTGCAGGCCGAAGCCGAACGTGCCGGACCCCAGAGCCTTGATCTTGCGCGCATCTTCCTGCAGCTCGGTCCAGTTTGCCGGTGGCTTGGCGATGCCGGCCTTCTCGAACAGCTCCTTGTTGTAGTACATGGCGCGCGCCGAGGCAGCGATCGGCAGGCCGTAGGTCTTGCCATCCATGATCGAGGGCGACAGGAAGGTGTCGATGAAGCGGTCCTTGAAGTCGGGCTTGATGTAGCCGTCGAGCGGCTCGGCGACATCCTGCTGGACGAAGTCGATCAGCCAGCGCGTGCCGATGATCGACAGATCGGCATTGGTGCCGGCGGTGATGTCGGTGGTCAGCTTCTGCAGCAGCACATCCCACGGCACCACTTCGAACTTGACCGTGATGCCGGGGTTCGCCGCCTCGAATTCCTTCTTGACGCTGTCGAAATATGGGCCAGTCTTGGCGCTGTACTCGGCCACGGTGACCCGCACCTCGCCCGCATCCGCCTGCGCCGCAATTGCCAGCATGCTCATTCCGGCCATCAGGCCGACAGTCCATTTTGCAAGACTCATTTGAACTCTCCCATTTTGATTTTTGCGCCTGCGCGCCTCTTCGTTACCCAAGCAGAAGATTTATGTTACTTTCCTACATTATCGTGGATTTGAAGGCTTGCAAGCAGATTATTCTGTTGCTTAATTACATTTTGTGGACTAGGCCTGATCCGACCTGTCGAAGATCCCGGAGGATGACGCACGGTGGTTTCGCAAACGGAACTCGAAGGCAGGGCCGAATTCGAGGGCAAGACTGTCGTTGTGACGGGTGCGGGCGGCGGCCTCGGCACGGCCATCGTGGCGCTGATGGCGCAAAGGGGCGCCAGGGTCGTAGGCTGCGACCAGTCGAGCGAGGCGTTGAAGAGCCCGTTTTTTGCCGCCCGCCACGTCTTCGATCTTCTCGACAAGGCGTCGATAGCCACAGCGATCGCCGCCATCCTCGACCGGGACGGTGTGCCCGACATTCTCATCAACAATGCCGGCTGGACGCGCGCCGAGACGCTCCCCGCGCTCAACCCCGACAGGATTGAGCAGGAACTCGACCTCAACCTGACCGGCGTGATGAATTTCGCCGATCCGCTGGTCAAGGCGATGGCCAGCCGTGGCTCCGGCAGCGTCGTCTTCATCTCCTCGGTCAACGCCATCGCGCATTTCGGCAATCCCGCCTATGCCGCGGCCAAGGCCGGCATCAACGCCTATGCCAAGGCGATCGCCGTCGAGCTCGGCCGCAGCGGCCTGCGCGCCAATGTCGTCTGCCCCGGATCGATCCGCACCGCCGCCTGGGACCACCGCCTTGCCAAGGATCCCGAAATCCTCGGCAAATTGCAGCGGCTCTATCCGCTCGGTCGCATCGTCAACGCTGCGGAAGTGGCGGAAGCCGTCGCTTTCCTTGCGTCCGATCGCGCATCGGGAGTAACAGGCGTGGTGATGCCCGTGGACGCGGGACTGACCGCCGGTTGCCTGCCCTTCATCGACGACATATTGGGAGCGTGAGCATGACCGACGTCGAGTTCCGCGACCTGTCGAAATCCTTCGGGCAGCACAAGATCCTCGAGAACATCAGCCTCGATATCAAGAGCGGCGAGTTCGTCGTCCTGGTCGGCCCGTCCGGCTGCGGCAAGTCGACCTTGCTGCGCATGCTCGCCGGCCTGGAGACGATCACTTCCGGCGATCTGTTGATCGGCGGCGTGCGCGCCAACGCGCTGCCGCCGCAGCAGCGCAACATCGCCATGGTGTTCCAGTCCTATGCGCTGTTTCCGCATCTGAAGGCATCGGACAATATCGGTTTCGGCCCGAAGATACGCGGCGAGACGCGCACGGTAATCGATGAGAAGGTCAAGAAGGCGTCCGGGGTCCTCAATCTCTTCTCCTATCTCGACCGCTATCCCCGCCAGCTGTCGGGCGGCCAGCGCCAGCGCGTCGCCATGGGCCGCGCCATCGTGCGCGAACCGTCTGTGTTCCTGTTTGACGAACCCCTGTCC
>NZ_RZPF01000503.1:0-5025 GCF_004022735.1 Mesorhizobium sp. M7A.F.Ca.AU.001.01.1.1 | reverse complement strand
GGCACGAAGGCAGCGCCGAGCAGGCGCCGTCCGGTGATGGTGAGGCTGCCCGAATCCTTGCCGCGAATGCGCACCGAGGCGGCATCCTGCTGCAGCACTTCGCCCGAAACGGATTCGAAGAACTCGCCCTGACCATTGCCGGCGACGCCGGCGATGCCGATCACCTCGCCGGCGCGGACGTTCAGGTTGATGCCCTTGAGCGGGATCGAGAACGGCGTCGCCGGTTGGCGGCTGAGATTGCGGATTTCGAGCAGCGGCTGCGCCTTGTCGATGCCCTCGACCGGCGCGCGCACCACGGCCTGCACCTCATTGCCGACCATCATTCGCGCCAGCGAAGAGGCTGTTTCCTCACGCGGATTGCAATGGCCGACCACCTTGCCGTGGCGCAGCACGGTGGCGCGGTCGCAGATGCGTTTGACCTCTTCGAGCCGGTGCGAGATGTAGAGGATGGATTTGCCTTCCGAGCGCAGGCGCTCCAGCGTCTCGAACAGCTTGTCGGCTTCCTGCGGCGTCAACACCGAGGTCGGTTCGTCCAGGATGATGAGCTGCGGCGTCTGCAGCAGGCAGCGGATGATTTCGATGCGCTGGCGCTCGCCCACCGACAGGTCGCCGACCAGCGATTCAGGATCGAGCGGCAGGCCATAGCTGAAGGAAAGCGCCCTCGCCTTCGCAGCGATGCTGCTGATCGGCGAGCCGTCGTCCAGCGACAGCGCGATGTTTTCGGCCGCGGTCAGCGCCTCGAACAGCGAAAAATGCTGGAACACCATGCCGATGCCGAGCTTTTTCGCGACGCCCGGGCTGGAAATCCTGACGGCCTGACCGTTCCAGAAGATCTCGCCGGCATTGGGCTCCAGCGAGCCGAAAAGCATCTTGACCAGCGTCGACTTGCCGGCGCCGTTTTCGCCGAGCAAGGCGTGGATCTCACCCCTGGCGATGTCGAGATCGATATGATCGCACGCCGTCAGCGTGCCGAATATCTTGGTGAGGCCACGCACCTCAAGCAGGTTCGTGCCGTCCTGATTTGCACTCACAGTGCCTCCCATCTGGTTAGCCAGACATGTTCTGTGTTCCCGCAGGCATGGTAGGCGCGGCCGGCTCTCATCGGAAAGCGGCACACGTCTTGAAAGAGCTTCAAGAATTTCAGCGGAAATTCAAGGGATAGCAAGGCAGAACGAACTAAGGGATGAGAATGGTCGTCCCTGTGGTCCTGCGGCCCTCGAGGTCGGAATGCGCCTTGCCGGCGTCCTTCAGCGCGTAGCGCTGGTTGATCCGGATCTCGACCGCGCCGCTGAGCACGACCTCGAACAGGGCGGCAGCAGAAGCGTCGAGGTCCTCGCGTTTTGCGTTGTAGACGAACAGTGTCGGCCTTGTTGCGAACAACGAGCCCTTCTGTGCCAGCAACGACATGCTGAACGGCGGTATAGGTCCCGAGGACTGGCCAAAGCTGACGAACATGCCGAGCGGCCGCAGGCAGTCGAGCGAAGCCGGAAACGTGTCGTTGCCGACCGAATCGTAGACGACATCGCATTTCTTGCCGCCGGTGATGGCGGCGACGCCGGCGACGAAATCCTGTTCCTTGTAGTTGATGACGTGATCGAAACCATGCGCCCTGGCGAGCTCGATCTTGTCGGACGAGCTGGCGGTGCCGATGACGGTGGCGCCGAGATGTTTTGCCCATTGGCCGAGGATCAGGCCGACGCCGCCTGCAGCGGCATGGAACAGGATCGTGTCGCCGGCCTTCACCTTGAACGTCCGGCGCAGCAGATATTCCGCGGTCATGCCCTTCAGCATCATCGCTGCGGCCTGTTCGTCGCTGATGCCATCCGGAACCTTGACGACGCGGCTGGCATCGATGACGCGTTCTTGCGCGTAAGCCCCCGTCGTCACGGCATAGGCGATGCGATCGCCCGGATTCAGCCAGTCGACGCCATGGCCGACCTCCAGCACCACGCCGGCGGCTTCGCTGCCTGGCACGAGCGGGAAGCCGCCGGGTGGCGGATAGAGACCGGAGCGATGGTAGACATCGATGAAATTGAGGCCGATCGCGGTGTGCCGGACCAGGATCTGCCCGGATCCCGGCTGGCCGGGATCAGCGTCCTCATAGGTCAGAACTTCCGGGCCGCCATTGGCATGAATGCGGATCGCTTTGGACATTGCTAGGCTTCCTGTGGGCTAGGCTTGTGGGGCCAGGCTCCCTGTGGGAGTGGCCGATCAGGCCTTTTTGGCACCGAGATTGGGAAAGAACTGCATGATGCCACCGATGCAGGCAAGATAAAGCCCGGTGATGGTGATGCCGATCTTGGTGAAGGTGCTGACCTGCTCGCCCAGCACGCCGATCTGATCGTAGAAGGCGGCGAGCGCCGCTTGGGCCAGGGCAAGCGCGCCGAAAGCGCACCACAACAGGGTCATCCCAAGGTTGATGCGCCGCAGCCGCACCACCCGCACCGGGTGGATGAAGTTGATCGGCACGAAAGTCAGGACGCCGGCCACCACCACCACCGCGAACGAAACCCATTGTCCGGGCTCGATGACGAACAGGGTGAACACCACCATGTTCCAGACCACCGGGAATCCCTTGAAGAAATTCTCCTTCGTCTTCATGCCGGTGTCGGCATAGTAGATGGCGCTGGAAACGACGATGATCGCCGCCGACAGGAATGACAGGCCCTCGCCCATGAAGCCGCGCTGATAGAGCGCGAAGGCCGGGATCAGCACGTAGGTCACGTAGTCGATGATGTTGTCGAGCAGTTCGCCCGACCATGTCGGCAGGATCTCCTTGACCTCGAGTTTTCTGGCGATCGGCCCATCGATGCCGTCGACGAACAGGGCCAGCCCGAGCCACCAGAACATTGCGGTCCAGCGCTCTTCACTTGCCGCCACGAGCGACAGGAAGGCCAGGAACGACCCCGAGGCGGTCAAAAGGTGGACGGAGAACGCCCTCGCCTGCGGCCAGGTGACCTTCTTCTTCGGGCGCGGAATCCGGTCCGTGATCTTTTTGGCGGCTTTTCGTGCTGCCAAATTCCTGGCCGTTGTGTTCTTGCTCACGGGCCCCGCCAATCCAGCTTGCAGATTTCGGCCGAACGGCCGGCGAAATTCCAGTTGCGGCCAAAAGCCCGCACCTTGCTCTTGTCGGACCTGGCCACGATGATCTCGGGCGCGATCCAGTATTCCGAATTGCTGATCACCGTATCCTTGTCACGGTCCTTGCCTTGGAAGGGTGTGACCGCTCCGTCGATAATCCTGGGTATCTGGAAGATACGCGTTTTGTCACGCGTCTCATAGGTGATCGGCACCTGCTCGACACCGAGGAATTTGCCGACGAGGATTGAGAGCAGCGATGTGGTTCCACCTGCCTTGCCCGTGAAGATCTTTGTCAGCGCCTTGACCGCATAGACAGAGGCGCGGCTGTCGATGAACAGGCCCGCGGTCCAGTTGCCGCGGCTCATATAGCCTGGGATTTCCATGATCAGCCCAAGATTGAGCCCGGACAGATCGACCTCACCGAAATGGCCGGCATCGATGCGAAACCCGGCCCATGTCTGGCAATAGCCTTCGGTCGGCGGATGATTGCCAAGCGAGAGCACGCAAGGGCAAAAAACCGTGCAATTGCAGGAGAGTACGAGCTCTCCCTTCATCGCCCAGCTCTGGTCTGCCATCGATTTTCCCCCACTCACAGCGAGACTACTAGCAGCGCGGCTGCCCAGACAAGCAGTATCGCACCGGCCAGCCGGGTTGGAACCCTGCTGGCCGTTTGTTTTTCGATCAGGGTGAACAGGCCGATCAACGCCATCCAGAAAACGTTCATGACGCCCACGGCGAACATCACCAGCATCAAGGCCCAGCAGCAGCCCAGACACCACAGACCTTGCGCGGCACCGAGCCGAAAGATGTTAAGGGGCCTTGCGCTCCAGCTCGCGAAAAGGATCGAGAACGGGTTCCTGCATTTCTTCAGGCAAGCTTCCTTCAGGCCGCTGAACTGGTAGAGGCCGGCAATCAGCAGAGCGAGCGCACCGGCAATGCCGACGACCGGATCGAGAATCCCGGCTGACGAAGCGAATGCATGGACGGCCAAGGTCAGCGCCGCGAACACAATTGAAGCGGCGAGCCAGACGCTGAGATAGCCGGCGACCAGCAGCAGCGGGTGAACGACCGGTTCGCCCTTGATGCGTGCCGTGTCAGCGATCTCGCAATAGGTGCGTATCATCGGCGCCGCCGAAGGCAGCATCGTCGCGATCGCCATCAGGAACCACATCGAAACGAGCGCGCCGGCCCGCAAGCCGAGACCTGCGTCCAAAGGCACCGGTGAGAGGCACAGCACAAAGAACCGTTCCAGGAAATCGGGCAGCGGCAGTTGCGGCAGGCTGCGAAGGATCGTGTCGCCAGGGGCGCCGACGCCCGCAATCCCTGTTTCAGCCCCGCGGATTGCCATCGCCGCAAGAGACAGCCATGCAAGCAGGATGCAAGCGCCGACAACGACGTTTACCGTAACCCGGGGATTGCGCGCGATGCCGGCCATGGCGCGGCCGGCGCGGTCGAGATGGCTGAAGTCGTCCTGCTGGCCGGTCATGACATCCGAATGGGCCGAATCGCCGCGTTGATCAAGCGGCATGATCTGACCTATATGCTGATCGAACGGCAGGTCGGGTGGACCGCCTCGCATTGCAAGCCGGAAGCCGATCTTGGAGCATCAGCAAACTGCGCGGATACTGGTTGCCGGCACGGGGCCGGCAGGGCTGATCGCGGCACTGGGTTTTGCCGCCGAAGGTTTCCCGGTGACACTGGTCGGGCCGGAGGCCACCGCCCCCGATGGTCGCACGACGGCCCTGATGAACCCTGCCTTGAAAGTGCTCGACCGGCTCGGCGTGCTCGAAGCCGTCGTATCCAAGGCGGCGCCTTTGAAGGTGATGCGCATCGTCGATGCCACCAGCCGGCTGATCCGCAGCCCGGTCGTCACCTTCCGCGCCAGCGAGATCGACGAGGATGAATTCGGGCTGAATCTTCCCAACAGCGTCCTCACCCCGGCAC
>NZ_RZPF01000502.1:0-5051 GCF_004022735.1 Mesorhizobium sp. M7A.F.Ca.AU.001.01.1.1 | reverse complement strand
TCACCGGGTCGAGCGAATATTTCGGATCCTGCAGGATCATGGCGATGCGCTTGCCGCGCAGCTTCCTGCGTTCGCGTGGCGAGACGGTGAGCAAATCGATGCCGTCGAAGGCGAGCTTGTTGGCCGATATCCGCGCCTGCGGTGGCGTCAGGCCCATGATGGCGCGGCCGGTCTGCGATTTTCCCGAGCCGGATTCGCCGACGATGCCGAGCCGTTCGCGGCCGAGCGAAAAGGAAACGCCGCGCACCGCCTCGATCAGCCCGGTGCGGGTCGGGAAGGTGACGCGCAGGTCGTCTACGTTGAGAAGCGTTTTCGTTTCTCCGCTCATTGGTCGCCGCTCATTGGTCGCCACTCCGCGGATCGAGCGCGTCGCGCAGGCCGTCGCCAAGCAGGTTGAAGCCGAGGCTGACGATGAGGATGGCGAAGCCCGGCGCACCGGCCACCCACCACTGGTCGAGCACGAAGCGGCGGCCGGACGCGATCATCGTGCCCCATTCGGGCAGCGGCGGCTGCGCGCCGAGGCCGAGGAAACCGAGCCCGGCGGCGGTCAGGATGATGCCGGCCATGTCGAGCGTCACCCTGACGATCAGGGACGAAATGCAAAGCGGCATGATATGGCGCAGCACGATGCGGAAGGGCGAGGCGCCCATCAGTTGCACCGCCTTGATGTAGTCGGAATTGCGCACCGTCAGCGTCTCTGCCCGCGCGATGCGGGCGTAGGGCGGCCATGAGGTGATGGCGATGGCCAGCACCGCATTCTCGATGCCGGGGCCAAGTGCTGCGACGAAGGCCAGCGCCAGGATCAGCTTGGGAAAGGCGAGGAAGATGTCGGTGATGCGCATCAGGATGGCATCGGTCCAGCCGCCGGCATAGCCGGCCACCGTGCCGACCAGAAGGCCGATGGGTGCGGCGATGATGGCGACCAGGATGACCACGTAAAGCGTCCAGCGCGAGCCGTAGAGGATGCGCGACAGGATATCGCGGCCGAGATCGTCGGTGCCGAACCAGTGCTCGGCGCTCGGCGCCAGCAGGCGCGCGTTCTTCAGGTCGCCGAACGTTGGCGAATAAGGTGCCAGCACGCCTGCAAGGGCGGCAACGACCAGCAGGGCAATGATGATGAGCAGGCCCAGAAACGCCAACCGGTTGGCGGAAAAGCGCCGCCACGCCACATAGGCGCGGCCGAGCCTTGCCTGCATGCGCGAGGCCGGCCGCTCGCTGAGCAGCCAGTCGCGACGGCTCTGGATGGTGTCGACGCTCATGCGGACTTCGTCCTCGGATCGAGCACCCGATACAGCAGGTCGGAGAGAAGGTTGATGGCGATGAACACCGAGCCGATGACGATGGTGCCACCGAGCACCGCATTCATGTCGGCGTTCTGCAGCGAATTGGTGATGTAAAGGCCGATGCCCGGCCATGAGAAGACGGTCTCGGTCAGCACCGAACCTTCCAGCAGTCCGGCATAGGACAGCGCGATCACCGTCACCATCGGCACCGCTGCGTTGCGCAGCGCGTGGCCCCAGATGATGCGGGTTTCCGACAGGCCCTTGGCGCGCGCCGCGACGATATATTCCTGCGACAATTCGTTGAGCATGAACGAGCGCGTCATGCGGCTGATATAGGCGAGCGAGAAATAGCCGAGCAGCGAGGCCGGCAGGATGATGTGGCGGAAGGCGTCGTAAAAAACGTCCCACTGCCCCTGCATCGCAGAGTCGAGGAGATAGAAGCCGGTGATCGGCGTAAAGGTGTATTCGTAGACGACGTCGAGCCTCGCCGGGAAGGCAACCCATTGCAGCTTGGCGTAAAACAGCACCAGCCCAAGCAGCCCCAGCCAGAAGATCGGCACGGAATAACCGATCAGGCCGATGACGCGCACGATCTGGTCGATGAGGCTGCCGCGCCTGACCGCGGCCAGCACACCGAGCGGCACGCCGAACAACGCGCCGATCAGCGTTCCGAGGGTCGCCAGTTCCGTCGTGGCCGGAAGCGCCCGGCGAATGTCGGTCATGACCGGATTGGTGGTCAGCACGGAGACGCCGAAATTGCCGTTCAGCGCATTCTTCACATAGATGTAGAACTGCTCGATCAACGGCAAATCGAGGCCCATCTCGCGGCGCGTGCGCTCAACCACATTGGCCGGCGCCCGGTCGCCGAGCACCGCCAGCACCGGGTCGATTGGAATGACGCGGCCGATGAAGAAGGTGACCGCGAGCAGACCAAGATAGGTCGTGATCGCAATGACCAGGAAACGGCCAAGCGATGATGCAACAGCGACGGCGCGGGCGCTGCCGCGCCCCGCCGCCACTTCTTTTTCAACCGCGCTCATGCGGCGTGTCCGCGAGCACTATTCCTTGGACACCGGTCCGACGAAGTTGGTGTCGAAGCTCGGGCCGAGCGCAAAGCCCTTGAGGTTCTTGCGCAGGCCGGCCACTTCCAGCTGCTGGTGGATGACGACGAAGGGGCTGGTGTCGAGGATTTTCTTCTCGAGATCCTTGTACATGTCGGCGCGCTTGCCGGCATCCTTCTCGAGCAGTGCCGCTTCCGTCTGCTTGGTCAGGTCCGGAATGTCCCAGGCGTTGCGCCAGGCCAGCGTCTTGGTCTTGGCCCCATCCGAATTGTCCGGGTTCGAGGCAAAGGTCTGGGCGTTGGAGTTCGGGTCGAAATAATCCTGGCCCCATTGGCCGATATAGATGTCGTGGTTGCGGGCGCGGTATTTGGTGAGCGTCTGCTTGCCGTCGCCCGGGATGATCTCGAGCTTGATGCCGGCCTGTCCGAGCGTCTGCTGGATCGATTCCGCCATCCCGGTCGTCGGCTGGCCGGTGCGTACGTCCATGGTTACGCTGAAGCCGTCGGGCAGACCGGCCTTGGCCAGCAATTCCTTGGCCTTGGCGACATCGAGCTTGAACGGATTCTCATCCAATTCGCCGAGCACGCCCTTGGGCAGGAAGGTCTGATGGATTTCGCCGATGCCCTTGAGGATGGTGGAGCTCAAGGCATCATAGTCGACCAGATACTTGAACGCCTGGCGCACCTCCGGCTTGGCGAGGTTCGCGTTCTTCTGGTTGAGGCTGATGTAATAGACCGTGCCCTTGGGCGCGCTGGTGGTGGTGAGGTCGGCGTTCTTGGCGATGGCGTCGAGGTCGTTCGGTTCGAGATTGCGGGCAACGTCGATGTCGCCAGCCTCGAGCGCCAGGCGCTGGCCCGAGCTTTCCTTCATGTTGCGATAAATGACGCGGGCAAGCTTGGCTTTTTCGCCGTAGTAATTGTCGTTGCGCTCGAGAACGACGGCTTCGTTGGCCCGCCATTCGCGCAGCTTGAAGACGCCGGAGCCGGCATAGCCGGTCTTCAGCCAGGCATTGCCGAAGTCATTGTCCCATTTGTAGTCGGCGCTCGGCGTGACCGAAGCGACATGCTCCTTGACCAGCTTGGCGTCGACCACCGAAGCCACCGTTGCCGACAGGCAGTTCAGCACGAAGCTCGGCGCATAGGCCTTGTCGACGGTGAACTGGAAGGTGCCGTCGTCGACAGCCTTGGCCTTTTCGGTGACGTTGTCACCGCTGATGCCAAACTGGCCGATGATGAAGGCCGGGCTCTTGTCGAGCTTGATGACGCGCTCGAACGACCAGGCGACATCGGACGCCGTGATCGGATTGCCGGAAGCGAATTTCAGGCCGGGCTTGAGCTTGAACGTGTAGGTCAGGCCGTCATCGGAGACGGTCCAGCTTTCGGCAAGGTCGCCCTTGACCTTGGAGGTGTCGCTGAGGTCGAGACGGACAAGCAGATCATAGGTGTTGCCGGTGACCTCGGCGGTCGACAGCTCGAACGCCTCGCCCGGATCCATGGAGATGATGTCGTCGATCGCGAAACCTTCGACCAGCGTGTCGGCGGGCGTGACCGCACCGGCGGGCGCGCCGGCCAGAAGCAGCGCCGACATGGCGGCACCCGCGAGCAGGAAGCGAGAGCGTAGAGCAAACTTTTCCATCATCATTGTGATTGTTCCCTGTTTTGTTGTTTGTTGACCTGAGTTCCCGGCTCAGGGTTGCGGAATTTTTTCGGGGCCTGGAGACGGCCCCTCTGCCCACTTACCGTCGTGGTTTTTGTCCAGTTGGTCAACACCATACCCGGCGGCCCCGTGGCGGGCAACGAGCATTTATACGACGGCTCATTGGGCCAGAAAGGCCGGTGGGGTGTCGACGCATAGGCCAGCCAATCGAGGCTGCCGATCGAGAAAAATCTGCTAATTTCGGAGCTATTTCAGCACTGCGACCAGATCGGCGTCAGGAAAGCAGGTGGCGGCGCGGCCGTTCTTGGCTTGCCATATGCCGATCGAGCGGCGGGTCTTGAAGCCGGGCAGGCCATCGGCGCTGCCGACATCATAGCCCTTGGCCTCCAGCGCCCGCTGCAGGGCGGCGATGTCCGAACGGTGCAGCCCGCCGATCGCGCCCCAGCTGCCGGCGAAGTTCTGATCGCCATGGGCGATGCGATCGGCGCCATGGCCGATGAACAGCGCGTACAGGTCGCTGGTGTTGTATTGCTTCAGCACGTAGAAATTGGGCGTGGCGACAAAGGCCGGGCCGCTGCGCCCTGCCGGCATCAGCAGAAAGCCTTCGGCCTTCAGCTCACTCACTGGAAACGGTTTGCCGCCGACGCGCTTGATGCCCATATCAGCCCATTGCGAGATTTTCTTGCCCTGGTCCGGGCCTTCCAGCGAACAGGAAACGCTTTCCGGCACCGTCACCTCGAATCCCCAGCCACGACCCTTTACCCAGCCATAGTGGACGAGATAATTGGCGATCGAGGCCAACACGTCGGGCGTCGAGTTCCAGATGTCGACGCGGCCGTCGCCGTCGAAATCGACGGCATGTTTCAGGAACGAGGTCGGCATGAATTGCGGCTGGCCGAGCGCGCCGGCCCAGGACGATTTCATCGCGCCGACCGGAGCCAGCCCGCGCTCGACGATCTCGAGTGCGGCAAGCAGTTCGGCGCGGCGAAGATGCCTTATGACGCCTTCGAAGTGCTGGGCACCAAGGCATTCATGTCGACCAGGAAGGACT
>NZ_RZPF01000501.1:0-5066 GCF_004022735.1 Mesorhizobium sp. M7A.F.Ca.AU.001.01.1.1 | reverse complement strand
GTTCACGGGCAGGCGCGACGGTGGCCGCAAAGCAACGTCGCGCCAGCATGCGATCTCAGCAGGATCGGCACCATCCTGTCAGGGAGCAATGCGAGTGGCTGGCTTAGCCGCTGCGACGCTGCCCGGCATCGCGTTCAATTGATCTGGCGCCTTAAATGCAGGAAGGCTTCGCGGCCGGTACGAGGCGCATCCCTCCTCCGAAGCAGCACGCCCAAGTATCATCACAAGCCCCGAGCGCCCGCGTTCGGCGATGTCCAATTTCCGACAATGTCGGAATACAGTCAGATCTGCTGGATTGACTTTAAATGGTTTTCTCATTTGGCACAGCGCATGCTGGTTATCCGGAAACACGTGACCGACCAACAAGAAGTCGCATGACACAACCGAAGCCATCCATGTCTGACGGGCTGCCCAGGATACCTACTGCGACCGCGCTTGCCCGGTGACGACCGCTCCGGCTCCGCCCGTTACCGACGAGGCAAAGTGACGGATTTCCTGCGTTTCAACGACATGGAGGTGGTTGTCATTCCCGCTGGGGGACAGACTCGGCCTGTTCAAGGCATTGCGCGAAGGCGGCAAGATGACGGCCACCCGTGCGCGAACTCAAGGAGCGCAGCCTGTATCGTGTATCAGGCAAATAGGCCGTCGGTCAGTGACCTTGACACAGGGGACATGCGCAAGGTCCTGAAGTTTGATGCAGCGATAGAAGGGTGCCAATGACAACAATAGCTTACAGGAACGGAACCATGGCTGGCGACGGCCGAGCCTTGGGTTTTGACTCAGTATCCGTCGGTGAGAAAACGAAGGTGTTTCGCTTATGCGACGGCACACTCATCGGCGTTTCCTCTTCGTCCTTGGGTATTCCAAAGGCCGTTCGAGACTGGGTTGAGAAGGGCATGGATGTTTCTGATATTCCTGTGCCGCGCAACGACGACAATTTTGAATTTGAGGCGCTGATAGTGCGCAAAAATGGGGAAGCCGTATTGTTGGACGGCAATTGGCTGCCAAGTGATCCCGTGAAAGGTGAATATTATGCCATCGGGAGCGGCAAGCAGTATGCTTTGGCCGCGCTGGTTTTGGGCAAGTCAGCTAAGGAAAGCGTCGAAGTTGCCGCGAAACTCGACGTTTGGACTGGTGGCACAGTCACTGCCATAACTCACTAAACCCGCCTTTCGGCGGGAGTGTGACAGTGCGAGCGTGGAAGTAGGGCGCCACCCCGGGGCACGTCGAGCCCTGTCATGTGAGCTGGTCCATAAGCGCGCGAAAGCGTCCAGTTGTGGCCAAAAGCACGATTTGCGACAGAACCGGCCCGCTTCTATGAGTATGGGCCGCTTTTTGCGGCCAGCGTGCTTGCCATCCTGCCGCCAGTGGCCGTCGCCTTCTTCTTCCAAGGTTACCTCGTCATGAAGTAGAGCACCACGATCTTGTCGGAGAGATCGGAAGGCGGACGGCCCTTCCGTCCGCGTCGGCCAGTTCGAAAGGCGGCGCGGCCTGCTCGTCGATCGCCTGGAAGAACCTCTCCGCGCTGTCCCTCATCTTGTCGAGATCGGCGCCCGGATGGTGGGCCAGCGCGGAGGTCCCGAGGATCAGCGCCAGAAATTGAATCGCAAGCGACGGTTTCGCTTTCATGGACAATGCATTCCGGTTGGGGGCGTTCGAGGGCTCCGCGGCTAGGATTGGTCTCACTGTGTCTGCTCCCGCTCCCGGCGGCTCATCTGCCTGATAGGCGCGTTCCCGCTCGGGCCATGTGCTTTTGATGAAGGCCAGAACGGCCCGGATCTCCTCGTCGGTGAGGACATTCCCGAAGCCCGGCATGTCGCTCTGGTAGCCGCCGCCGACGACCGCGGCCGGTCCCGGCGCCGGCATGCGTCCCGAAGGCAGCGGGCTTTCCAATCGCGCTGACCTTCGCCTGGCTAAAACCGTCTTGCCTAGCGCTATCGCCGCGGCCGGGGCGCGGCCATCCGGTTGGCGAGCCAAGGCAATGTCCAGACCAATCCGAGGCCTGCCGCGGCCACGCATCGATAAGAGGACCGACGCCCTTCTCCTTTGCCGCCGCTGGAGAACAGGTATTTGATCAGCGCGGCCGTCCCGAGGACGAGCACGACGACGACAAGCAGCCACACCAGGCCCGTGCCGAACATCATCATGCCGCTCATGCATTCCATCATCGAAGCCTCCTATTCCGTGGCGTAGATGCCGCCGGTCGCGTCAGACTTTCGGATTTCGAGAATCTCGAAGGGCGCTTCCTTCGTGCCACTCATGCCGGGGGAGCCCATCGGCATGCCGGGCAGCGTCATGCCCTTTGATGTCGGGCCGCTCGGTCAAGAGCTTGTTGACCGTGCCGACCGGCACATGGCCGCTCACCACATAGCCGTCGATGAACGAGAGAAGGCAGCCATCGGCTTCCGGCGGAATGCCCTCTTCGCGGCTCATGGCGAAAAGGTCGTGAGTCGGCCTTGACGGTGATTCCTGGAAGGCCGATTCCAAGGCGAGCTGGCTTGAAGGCCGCGGTCCGGATGGTCGACTAGGCAGCTTGGTTCCACGATCGCAATGCTTGATCGCTTCATTGCAGGCCATGGGCTCTCGCCCCCTCCTTTTGCCACACGAGGCGCCAGCTCACGTGTTGTTGTTGGCGTGCGCCCCGGCAACCGCTTTCACCAGCCGCTCCAGCGATCCCGCGCGCTCCAGCTCCGCAAAGAATGATGCGGCGTGACGCTACCCAGCCGGTGCTTCTCGGCCTTCCAATTAAACTGTCTCGACGAAAGAGCCGTCTCCGTTGCTCCGGTCTCGGTGTTGAGTTCTCTAAGGCTGCGCCACACCTTGGTCCCCACGCCGGCAAATGATCTCACTATGCAGCCCGTGCTCGCACGCTCTCAAACTAATTACCGCTGCTGCAACACGCCGCCTGGCGGCCTGCACCGAAAAGCCGACAGGGGTGCATCTGAATAGCCGTGAACCCAGGTCTCAAAGACCATCCGGCGCGACGAGCGGACGCACCGCACGTGTGACACCCGCCTTGTGGGGCAGGGTTGCCTTTCTCAATCCCGGCGTTGGTCGGCGTCCCAATGAGCAGCAAGCTATTATCGGCCGCCGAATCTTAGTGGCTTCGTCGAGAGCCTCAATCAACCAAGCGGCGAAAGCCCCGCTAGAGTCTCCGCCCGCCTGTCGCTATGAAGCAGTTGCAGCCAGCGCTGCTTCAGGCGCATGAACTCGCCCGATGCAATGATTTCCGTCGCCCTGGGTCTTTCGAAGGGCACTGTTTCTATTCCCTTCTTCTTCGGCGCGCGGCTTGATGCCGACATACGGTTTCTTGACCTGCCGCCTGAACTGGCTGCCGAAGCGGGTGCCCCGCCAGCGACCCCGACAATCCCCTGTTCCGCAACTGCTGAAGAGCCGACTGCGCTCGCATCCCGATATTGCGCAACGGCACTATGCCGACATTCTGGAGACCGCAGCCGCATGAGCCTCGAGATGTTCCGCCGACCGTCGACAAAGGCGTCCTCTCGCCTGCGTCCGCCATTTGTCAGTGCTCGATCTGATTGGGGAGACGCCGGTCGTCGAACTGAAGAGATTCGATACCGGCAGGTGTCGTCGCTTCGTCAAGATCGAAAGCCAGAATCCCGGCGGATCGATCAAGGATCGCATTGCGTTGTCGATGATCGTTAATGCCGAACAGCGTGGCACGCGCGGGGCGGTACAATCATCGAAGCGACCGCTGGCAACACAGGGCTCGGCCTGGCCATCTGGCGGCACGAAGCGCGTGATCGCGTGTCCAAAAGCTGACAGCGTCAGACAAATGTCAGGTTCATTACAACCAACATCTGGGCACTGACGAGGTTTTTCGAAGCAATGGGCGCTAACTGCGCGCTGAGCGCGTTGGCATGGCTTTTGAGACTGAGTGACTGTGACTGCACTCAATGGGGCAAGACGAGCGATGCGCTCCTCCCTGAACCCGTGTGCCGTCTCTGAGAGGAAACCAGCTCGTGCAGAAACCTTTGGAAATAGCTTTGGACCGCAACGTGGTATTGCAGATGGAGTCCCCGGCTCCTTCGATTAGAGTCGAGAACTGGCTGCATGGCGAGCCCCTCACGAGCTTTGAGCCCGGCAAGTGTACATAGTCGAATTTTGGGCAACTTGGTGCGGCCCATGTGTGGACGGGATGCCCCATCTGATCCAGCTGCAGGGCGTCGCCAGGCGCACCATCTGGACAGCAGGAACTGGACTATGGGCAAGGTAACAGGCTTTCTCGAAATCGACCGGCAGGTGCACAAGTACCAGCCGGCCTCCGACCGCATCCGGCATTTCCGCGAATTCACGCTGCCGATGTCCGACAAAGAGGTCGAGAAACAGGCCGCGCGCTGCATGGATTGCGGCATTCCGTTCTGCCATGGGCCGACGGGCTGCCCGATCCACAACCAGATCCCGGACTGGAACGACCTCGTCTACAATGGCGACTGGGACAATGCGATCCGCAACCTGCATTCGACCAACAATTTCCCGGAGTTCACCGGCCGCATCTGCCCCGCACCTTGCGAGGAAGCCTGCACGCTGAACCTCGAGGACATCCCCGTCGCCATCAAGACGGTCGAGCAGGCGATCGCCGACAAGGCTTACGAGACCGGCCATATCAGGCCCTATCCGCCGGAGAAGAAGACCGGCAAGCGCGTCGCCGTCATCGGCTCCGGCCCGGCCGGCATGTCGGCTGCCCAGCAGCTCGGCCGCGCCGGCCACGACGTCCATGTCTATGAGCGCGAGAGCCGGCCCGGCGGGTTGATGCGTTACGGCATTCCCGACTTCAAGATCGAGAAGCACTATATCGACCGGCGCATCGAGCAGATGCAGGGCGAGGGCGTCACCTTCCATTGCGGCGTCAATGTCGGCGTCGACAAGCCGGTTGCCGAGCTGCTCGCCGAACATGACGCCGTGCTTTATTGCGGCGGTTCCGAAACGCCGCGCGCGGCCGGCATTCCCGGCGACGATCTCGGCGGCGTGCATGACGCGATGCCCTATCTGGTGCAGCAGAACAGGCGTGTCGGCGGCGAACCGATCCAGTCGGTGGCGTGGCC